>JBLFXU010000299.1:0-4168 GCA_047609575.1 Bacteroidia bacterium
TTTGAGTGGTTATTCTGCCTGGCCTGCGCTTATCCTTTTCGAATCAGCCTGGACAATCTGGACACTACGGGGCAGGGCATGCCAGAGGCTGGCCCGTTCAAGCAGCACATTCTACGACAGGGCCTGCATTGGCAGGAACATGGATTGCCAGAGCGGGCCGCAATGTTCTTTGCGGCCTTGAGCGAGGAATTTGGTACCGGACTGGTCCCTGGCGAGGTGACTCTCAATGCGCTCGATCTGCGCTGATGCCAGCGCACTGATGGCGGTGAAATAGGGGCTCGTGAAACAGAGGCTCGTGAAACAGAGGCTCGTGAAACAGAGGGTAGTGAGAAAGATGGTGGTGAACTGATGGCACAGGAGCGGGCCTGGCTGATCGACGCGTCGATTTACATTTTTCGAGCGTGGTTTTCGATGCCGGATAATTGGCGCACTGCACAGGGGCAACCTGTATCGGCGGTGTACGGTTACACACGTTTTCTTATCGATTTTATAGCGCGAGTGGGAACACAGTTCCATGGAGCAGCCGCTTTTGACGAAAGCCTGGGCAGCAATTACCGCAACGATATCTACCCCGCTTACAAAAGCAGCCGAGAGCTGCCCGAGGAAGTACTTGCCTTCCAGTTGCAGGCCTGTCGAAAAGTCACGGAGCTTATTGGCCTGCCTTGTTACGGCGGGCCACGTTTTGAGGCGGACGACTACCTTGCCAGTTTGGCGAGCCGGTTTCGTGCCAGTGATATTCCTGTGACTGTTGTGACGCGCGACAAAGACTTAGGCCAGATCATTGTTCACCCCGAAGATCGATGGTGGGATTACGCCGCAGACGAGGAGTTGAATGCCGGCTCTTTTGCGCAGAAATTTGGAGTTACACCCGCACAGTTTGCAGATTATCTTGCATTGGTAGGCGACCCCATTGACGACATTCCCGGCGTGCCCGGTATTGGGGCCAAGACGGCCTCAAAATTGCTGCAGGCGTTTGGCGACATCAATGGGATCAAGCAGTCTATAGACGATATACCGACGCTGGGGATTCGCGGTGGCCAGGGGGTTAAAGACAGATTGGTCGAACATTGGACAGACTTATTGGTCTGGCGACAATTAACGGCACTTGAATGCAACATTCCAGAGCTGGGAAGGATGCCTACGTTTACATTGCAAGCAGAGGCTCTCGAGCAAGTTGCCAGCTACCTGACAGAGTTGGGGATGGATGGTCCCTTGATTGCGAGGCTACGCAAGTTGGCTCCCCGGAGCGATCGCTAGTGCGCATAGTGGCCGATGAAAATATTCCCGGTCTCAAATCAATGCTGGGGAGCGGCGTGGATTTGCTGCAAGTGCCAGGCCGTGACCTTACAGCCGCCGCCCTTGAGGGTGCCGACGCGTTGTTTGTGCGGTCTGTTACCCGGGTAGATCGAACCTTGCTCGAAGATACACTGGTCCGTTTTGTGGGTAGTGCCACCAGTGGCTATGACCACGTCGACACGCATTACCTTGCACAGGCGGGGATTAATTTTGCGCATGCACCAGGCGCCAATGCCAACTCAGTAGTGGAATACGTGCTGGCGGCGATTGCCGCTGTTGATGATTTTTTGGAGCGTGTATTGGCAGACGCCGTAGTGGGAATTATCGGCTATGGTCATGTCGGCACACTACTGGCCGTACGTCTGGATGCACTGCACATAGCCTATCGCGTTTATGATCCATGGTTAGAGCAGGGCGCCATCGCGCATGCCACAGACCTGCAAGCTGTACTGAACTGCGATGTCGTCACCCTGCATCCAAACCTGACGGATGAAACCCCCTTTCCCAGTCGTTACCTGTTGGGCCAACAGGAATTGGCCGGGCTTGGTGGCCATCAGTTGCTCATCAATGCGAGTCGTGGTCCGGTTGTCGACAATGCGCTTTTGCTCACACGCCTACAAGCGGCGGCACCACCGGCCGTAGTGCTGGATGTGTGGGAAAACGAGCCGCAAATCGACGATACTCTGCTAGCAATGGTGCAGCTGGGTACAGCGCACATTGCCGGGTACAGCCTCGACAGCAAAATGCGCGGGACGGCGATGTTGGTGGGTGCCCTAGCGGATTTTTTGCCTGCTTCGGATCTGGCGGTAGACGTTGCAGCGGGGCGGGCAGATCCAGCGGCGCTGGTAGACATTCCTGACCTGAATGATGTGAATCTTGTGCGCGATCTGCTGCTGGCGCATTGTCCTATACGCGAGGATGACGTTTTATTGCGGCAGGCGGTGACGAGTGAAAACCCTGCTGCTGCATTTGACGGTTTGCGGCGCAATTATGCCCCGCGCTATGAATTGGCCGGCAAGTTAATGTCTGGGGTCGTTCCCGCTGAGCAAATCGCAGTGCTGGGTGCGTTGGGATGCCGCGCGAGGCAGAAAGAGGGTCAATGAGCCACACCCTGCATATCGGTTTACTTATTAACCCTCTGGCGGGTCTAGGTGGCAGTCTGGCCATGAAGGGCAGCGATGGCGCAACACTGCGCACGCATGCGCGCGAAGCGGGGCCACCCGGGAGAGAGCGATCAGCACAACGGGTGGCACGCGCCTTTGCCACCATGGGTGAGCGGTCAAAGGAAATTCGTATAAGCACCTGGGCGGGAGAAATGGGGGAAAACGCCCTGACGGAATTGTCTGGTGCATTTGCCACTGACATTGAGATTCTCGGACGGTCTGAACAGACGCTAAGCAGTGCGCTTGACACGAAGGCGGCAGCCACCAGCCTGTTGCACCACAACGTGGATATTCTTGTCTTTGCGGGTGGTGACGGCACAGCGAGGGACATTCTGGATAGCGTGGGTACCCGCATTCCGGTGCTGGGTATTCCCGCCGGTGTGAAAATGCACTCCGGCGTGTTTGCGGTATCGCCTGAGGCTGCGGGGCAACTGCTGGGCCAACTGGTGGCTGGCAACTGGGTAGGGCTCCAGCTCCAGGAAGTGCGCGACATCGATGAAGAAGCCTTTAGGAAGGATGTTGTTCGCAGCCAGTTCTACGGTGAAATGCAGGTTCCCAGTGAGGGCCAGTATTTGCAACACACCAAGGTCGGCGGCAGAGAGAGCCAGGCGCTGGTTGTGGCAGAAATCGCCACGTGGATGGTTGAGCAAATAGACCCGTCTGTATTGACCTTACTCGGCCCGGGGTCCACCTTGTTTGCGCTGAAGGAAGAGCTGGGCCTGCCGTCTCCAACCTTGCTTGGGGTGGATGCCGTATTAGGCGGTGAGCAGGTTGCCAGCGATGCAAATGAGGTCAAGCTGTTGCAGCTTGTGGAGGATGCTGAGGCTGCACAGATTATCCTCACGGCCATCGGCGGGCAGGGGCACTTGTTTGGCCGCGGTAACCAGCAGTTTTCGCCGCAGCTTATCCGCGCTGTTGGGTCTGGGTGCATACGAATACTGGCAAGTAAAAGTAAGATAAATGGTCTGGAGGGCAGGCCCATTCTTGTCGACACGAATGACCCTGAGCTGGATCGGACGCTCAGCGGTTACTACCCGGTGGTAACCGGTTATGATGACACGGTGCTTTATCGGGTATCGAATAACCCGAACGAATGAGAGGAAAAACGATGAAAGATGAGCAGCATTGGAAAGAAAACCTTACCGCAGAAGAGTTTCAGGTGTGCCGACAGAAAGGCACCGAGCGGGCCTTTAGCGGTGAATATTGCGACACCAAGGATGCGGGAGACTATGTCTGTCGTTGTTGCGGAGAGGCATTGTTCCATTCCGATACCAAATACGATTCCGGTTCAGGCTGGCCCAGTTTCTACCAGCCCGTTGCGGGTGAAGCGGTTGAGGAAGAACGCGACGCGAGTAACGGCATGGTCCGCACTGAAGTGATGTGTAAGGCCTGTGGCTCGCATCTTGGTCACGTGTTTGAGGATGGCCCTGCGCCCACGGGGCTGCGTTACTGCATCAATAGTGTGTCGCTAAAGCTTGAGAAGGAATGAGTTAGGGGGGATGTGGAAGCGGCCGGGGTGGAAACCTGGAGCGGGAAACCGGGTTCGAACCGGCGACCTCAACCTTGGCAAGGTTGCGCTCTACCAACTGAGCTATTCCCGCTTATCATAGATTTAACCACCGCCGTGGTCGCCGAACCGTCGAGGCTGCGCACCCCGCCACAACCTTGGCAAGGTTGCGCTCTACCAACTGAGCTATTCCCGCAAGTGG
>JBLFXU010000300.1:0-4124 GCA_047609575.1 Bacteroidia bacterium
GATTCGAGCCAAGGTGCCCGGATCGAAGGCCATACACTGCGCTACCCCGCAGGGCGACCGATACACGGGCTGTTCGTGTTCGTATTTCCCCGAGGAGCGTCCCGGGGGAGTCTTGTTCCGGGCGGTGTATCGAGCCTAAAAATGGGGGTGGCGTGGCTTCTTGAATACCGGTTCCAGGTATTCGATCAGCAGCGTTCGCACACTTTTAAAAAAATGTTTCGGTGAGGGTTACGCGCCGGACGTTTTGATATTGGAGAAAGACTGTGGATCTGTTATCCGGTGGTGAGATGATCGCCCGTGCGCTGGAAGATGAAGGTGTAGAGTACATCTTTGGCTATCCTGGCGGCGCGGTCCTGCATATATACGACGCCCTGTTCAATAAATGTAAAGTGCCTCATATTCTGGTGCGGCATGAGCAGGCGGCTACCCATGCGGCGGACGGTTATGCCCGTGCGACGGGTAAGCCTGGTGTGGTTTTGGTGACTTCTGGTCCCGGTGCTACCAATGCGGTGACTGGCATTGCAACTGCCTACATGGATTCCATCCCCATGGTTGTTTTTTCAGGCCAGGTCCAAAGTCATTTGGTCGGTCAGGATGCCTTCCAGGAAACCGACATGATCGGTATTTCCCGCCCTATTGTGAAGCACAGCTTCATGGTTCAGCGGACTGAGGATTTGCCGGGGATAATCAAGAAGGCATTTCATATTGCCGCTACGGGTCGCCCTGGTCCGGTTGTTATCGATATCCCCAAGGATCTGACTCGCCCTGATGCGACTTATGAATATCACTACCCTGATGCAGTGAAGCTGCGTTCCTATGCGCCCTCACAACGTGGCCATACTGGTCAAATTAAGAAAGCGGCCAAGCTGTTACTAGCGGCGAAACGTCCTATTATTTATGCGGGAGGCGGCGTTATACTGGGTGATGGCTGTGATTTGCTAACCAAATTAGCAAGAGAGCTGAATTACCCGGTTACCAATACACTGATGGGGTTGGGTGCCTATCCGGCAACGGATAAACAGTTTTTGGGTATGTTGGGCATGCACGGCTTTTATGAGGCCAACATGGCCATGCACCACAGCGATGTAATACTTGCGGTCGGGGCACGCTTTGACGATCGCGTGACCAATACGGTGGAAAAGTTCTGCCCCGGTGCCAAGATCATCCATATTGATGTCGACCCGGCCTCTATTTCCAAGACGGTTATGGCAGACATTCCGATTGTTGGGCCGGTTCAGTCTGTACTGGAAGAGCTGCTCAATCAGCTAGCACATCTGCGCGAGAAAGAGCCTGGCCTGCCCGATGGCGGCTCGCTTGATACTTGGTGGGCGCAGATCGAGGGGTGGCGTGCTGAGCAAGGCTTGTTTACGGGCCGACGCTTTGCTGAAAGCGACATGATCATGCCGCAACAGGTCATTCAGAGCCTGTATCGTGCTACTGGCGGAGACGCTTATGTCACGTCCGACGTTGGGCAGCACCAGATGTTTGCTGCTCAGTACTATCCCTTCGATAAGCCACGCCGCTGGATCAACTCAGGCGGTCTGGGCACGATGGGTTTTGGGCTACCTGCTGCTATGGGTGTGCAACTGGCTTTTCCAGATATGAACGTAGCTTGCGTAACAGGAGAAGGCAGTATCCAGATGAATATTCAGGAGCTGTCTACCTGTACTCAATACAAAATGCCGATCAAGATTATCAATCTGCGTAACAATCGTCTGGGCATGGTGACGCAGTGGCAGGACATGCAGTATGAGGGCCGCTACGCCATGAGTACCTATGAGGATTCGCTACCGGACTTCGTTGCTTTGGCAGAAGCCTATGGGCATGTTGGAATGCAGATTAAGAAGCTTGATGACCTGGACAAGGCCATGGATGAAGCCTTTGCTATGAAGGACAAACTGGTATTCCTCGATATCTTCATCGATCCGAAAGAGCACGTGTATCCCATGCATATTGCCCCGGAAGGTTCCATGAAAGATATGTGGCTTAGCAAGAACGAGAGGACCTGACATGCGACGTATAATTTCTATTTTGCTCGAGAACGAGCCCGGCGCGCTGTCCAGAGTTGTAGGCTTGTTTTCCCAACGTGGTTACAACATTGAAACTTTGAATGTGGCGCCCACCGACGACCCTACGTTGTCGCGGCTAACGCTGACGACGAAGGGCTCTGACCTGCGCATCGAGCAAATTACCAAGCAACTTAATAAGCTGGTCGACGTGGTTAAGCTGGTAGATCTCACAGAAGGTGCCCACATCGAGCGCGACATGATGCTTGTCAAAGTGCGGGCTAGTGGCGCTGTTCGAGAGGAGGTCAAGCGTACCGTGGACATCTTCCGTGGCCAGATCGTGGATGTGGGTCCCAGTGTTTATACCATCCAGTTGACCGGTACCAGCGATAAGCTGGACTCCTTTGTGGCGGCGATGGCAGAAGCGGACATTCTTGAAGTTGTGCGCTCAGGGGTGGCTGGCATTTCGCGTGGAGAGAAAGTACTCAGTTTATAGAGTCTGATTCAAACATAGAGCGAAGGGGTCTATTGGCCCCTTTTTTCGTTGAGCGCTTGCCCCATTATCGCGTGACTGCCTGCCATAGAAAAAGGGGCCCTAGGGCCCCCTTCTTTTACAGCCAGTTGTTTTACTAACCGATGCGCTTCATTGATGTCATGTAGCCGCGCAGCGTTTTACCGACAACCTCGACAGGGTGAGAGCGGATCGCGTCATTGATTGCGATCAGTTCCTGGTTGTCGACACCATTTTCGCCTTCCATGCCTTTGCCGATCACATCGAGTTCGATCTTGCTCATAAAGTCTGCAAGCAGCGGACGACAGGCGTGGTCAAAAAGATAACAACCGTATTCTGCAGTATCGGAGATCACCACGTTCATTTCGTACAGCTTTTTCCGGGCGATGGTGTTCGCGATCAATGGCGTCTCGTGCAGCGATTCGTAGTACGCTGACTCGTCCTTAATCCCCGCGTCGACCATGGTTTCAAACGCCAGTTCAACACCGGCTTTGACCATTGCAACCATGAGGATGCCGTGGTCGTAGTACTCCTGCTCCGAGATTTCGGCATCAGTGTTGGCGGATTTTTCGAAGGAGGTTTCCGCTGTGGCTGCTCGCCAGCCCAGTAGGTTGACGTCGTCGTTGGCCCAGTCTTCCATCATGGTACGGGAGAAATAGCCGCTCATGATGTCGTCCTGGTGCTTTTCATACAGAGGTCGCATGATGCCCCTCAGCTCTTCCGCGAGATAAAATGCGCGAACTTTGGCCGGGTTACTCAGTCGGTCCATCATGTTGGTGATGCCGCCATGCTTGAGCCCCTCTGTCACGGTTTCCCAGCCGTACTGAATGAGCTTTGCTGCGTAAGTTGCATCTATCCCTTTTTCTACCATTTTGTCGAAGCACAAGATGGAGCCAGCCTGCAACATGCCGCACAGAATGGTTTGCTCGCCCATCAGATCTGATTTCACTTCCGCAATCGGAGAGGACTCCAGCACGCCTGCGCGGTCGCCGCCCGTACCCGAAGCCAGAGCCTTGGCAATGTCGAGTCCTTCGCCATTCGGATCATTTTCGCGGTGAACAGCGATCAATGTCGGAACACCAAAGCCGCGCTTGTACTCTTCGCGCACTTCAGTGCCCGGGCATTTAGGGCACACCATGACGACGGTAATGTCATCGCGGACTTGCATGCCTTCTTCGACGAGATTAAACCCGTGCGCATAGTCCAGGCACGCCCCCTGCTTCATTAAAGGCATCACAGCGTTGACCACGCTAGTGTGCTGCTTATCGGGTGTCAGGTTCATCACGATGTCGGCATTGGGTATCAGTTCTTCGTAGGTGCCAACAGTGAAGCCATTTTCAGAGGCATTTTTCCAGGACTGGCGCTTCTCACTAATGGCGGCGTCCCGCAGGGTATATGACACGTCAAGGCCGCTGTCGCGCAGGTTCAGGCCCTGGTTCAGACCCTGTGCGCCGCAACCTACGATCACAATTTTCTTGCCGCGCAGCTTTTCTACGCCGTCGGCAAATTCCGAACTGTCCATAAACCGGCATTTGCCAAGTTCTTCCAGCTGCAGTCGCAGGGGGAGAGTATTGAAATAGTTCTGACCCATGGTGTGTGTCCTCGAG
>JBLFXU010000301.1:0-4124 GCA_047609575.1 Bacteroidia bacterium
GCGCTTTTTTATGAGGATATAATCAGTTCAGTTCAGGAAGGGTTGTAGTGCCGTTAGTGTGAAGCGCAAAACGTCAGAGCACTGAATGTGAGATCGTTTTTTTGGGCTTTCCTCTATTGCATAACCCTTTTTGTTTTACTACAACACCCGACATAAATGTTGAGCGGATGCTGCAGCAACCTTGCTAGAGCTGAACGAAGTCAGTGACTTCCAGGTTAAAGCCGGAGAGGGCGTTAAAGTGGACCGGAGCAGACATCAACCGCATTTTACCGATGCCCAGACGTTTGAGTATTTGTGAGCCGGTGCCAATCACCCGGTAATTTTGTATGCCAGCGGCGCTGGCGCCACCCGTGACTCTGGCGGGCTCAGGAAACTGTTCTACTTCTGCCAGTTGTCGTTCAGTACTAACTTCCTGTGCGACTAACACCACAGCGCCATTACCTTCGGCGGCGATTTTCTCCATGGCACGACGGTAGGACCAACCGGGGTCCGCGCCGTCTATGCGTGTGCCTAATATATCACGCAGGGTGTTGACGGTTTGTACGCGCACCAGTGTTTCGTTGTCTTCGCGCATCTCGCCGCAGGTCATGGCGTAGTGCACGGTGTCATCAATCAAATCGAGAAAAGTGTGTAGTTCAAACTCGCCGAACTCGGTGAGAATTTTTTTCTGGCTGCGCAGTTCAATAGATTGCTCATGTAAGGAGCGATACTGGATCAGGTCTGCGATGGTGCCGATGCGCAGATCGTGTTTATCGGCGAACACTTCCAGTTCGGGTCGGCGCGCCATGGTGCCGTCTTCGTTCATGATTTCCACAATAAGTGCTGCGGGCTCAAAACCTGCCATACGGGCAAGATCAACCCCCGCCTCGGTATGGCCGGCGCGGCGCAATACGCCGCCGGGCTTGGCAACCAATGGAAAAATATGTCCTGGTTGCGCGATGTCGGAAGGTTTCGCCTGAGCGCCCACAGCTTGCTGCACGGTGTGCGCGCGCTGTATTGAACTGATGCCAGGGCCCTTGCGTTCAGAGGCATCGATCGAAACAGTGAAGTTGGTTTCATGCTGGGAGCGGTTATCGCGCACCATCAGCGGTAGCTGCAATTGCCGTGCACGCTCCTGCGTGATGGGCATGCAGATCAGGCCACAGGCCTCGCTGGAAAAAAAGGTGATTACCTCTGGGGTAACAGACTCGGCGGCAATTATCAGGTCGCCTTCGTTTTCCCTATCTTCGTCGTCCATTAGAATGACCATCTTTCCCGAGCGAAGGTCGTCTAGAATATCCGGTACGCTACTTAGTGCCATGTCATAAGCTCCAAAGGTGTTTCAGCACATTTCAACTGCGATAGCTGTGGCTTCACCGCCACCGATACACAGTGCTGCAATGCCTTTTTGTTTGCCCAACTTGCGCAGGGCGTACATCAGGGTGACGATAATGCGCGAGCCGGTAGAGCCAATAGGGTGCCCCTGCGCGCATGCACCGCCGTGAATATTGACCTTGCTGTGGTCCAGGCCCAGGTCATCAATCGCTATCATGGTAACCATGGCGAAGGCCTCGTTTATTTCGAATAGATCCACGTCTTCGATTTTCCAGCCTGTTTTTTCCAGTAGTTTGCCGATGGCACCCACTGGTGCTGTAGTGAATTCTCCGGGCGCCTGTGAGTGTCTTGCATGCCCCACAATACGGGCCATAGGCGCAAGACCCAGTTCAGCAGCACGAGATTCGCGGGCCAGCAACAGTGCGCTGGCGCCATCGGAAATGGAGCTGGCGTTGGCCGCCGTGATCGACCCTTCTTTGGCGAAGGCGGGTCGCAGCGCAGGGATTTTGTCGATGACCGCTTTGTGGGGTTGCTCATCGTCAGTTACGGTCACTTCACCACGACGGTTCTTGATGGTTACGGGCGCCATCTCTGCTGTCAGGGATCCGTTATCAATTGCCGTCTTGGCGCGCGTCAGGGATTCGATGGCAAAGGCGTCCATCTGCTCTCGTGTGATGTTTCTGGCATCGGCGGTTTCCTGCGCGAAGCTGCCCATTGCACGTCCGGTGTAAGCGTCCTCCAAACCATCGATAAACATGTGGTCACACAATTGTTTGTGGCTGGAGCCAATGCCGCCGCGAGCAGCGGGCAGCAGGTGCGGCGCACGACTCATGCTTTCCATGCCGCCAGCGATAACAAGGCTGTTGGTGCCAGCGACAATACTGTCGTGGGCGTAGATTGCTGCCTGCATGCCACTGCCGCAGGCTTTGTTTACGGTTACCGCGCCGGCGCTGTCGGGAATGCCCGCGCCAATGGCCGACTGGCGAGCAGGACACTGCTTGAGGCCAGCCGGTAGCACGCAGCCCATGAACACCTCGTCCACACTGTCTGGCTTGGCGCCTGCGCGATCCAATGTTGCGGCAATTGCCGTGGCGGCCAGATCCGGTGCCGGTACTTCTGACAGTACGCCCATAAGCCCGCCCATGGGGGTGCGGGCACCGTCAATAATGACTACTGAATCCTGACTCATGCTGCGTTTTCCGTGGCCTGTAAACGTGGGTTCAAAGGAGGGGCCCTGGGTTGGTTGACCGGGGCCTACAGGGGACGACAATGTAGCTCAGACAGGCGTTTTTCTCAAGGCAGATCATGTGCGCATGGTGGGGCTAAACAGCTTGCCACGCACGGCTTCGCGGTAGCGCAGGGGGCTCATCCCAGCGTGGCGACGGAACAATTGTGAAAAGTAGCTGACGTCGTGCAGGCCCACTTGCCAGGCGATTTCACCGATCGACAGATTACTGTGTCGCAACAGATCTTTTGCCCCGGCCACGCGCAAGCTTTGCAGGTACGCCTGCGGTGCCATGCCCGTGGCGCGGCGAAAACGTCGGGAGAGCGTGCGCGGTGACAACTGCAGGCGTGCGGCCAGGTCTGTCATCGAAATCGTGTCTGACAAATGGGTTTGCAGCCACTGTTGCGCCTCTGCCACCAGCTCATCGTGATGGGAACTGTCCGCCTCGTTTTGATAGGCCGCAGCGCTAAAACTGCGACGTATCTCGGGGGAAAACTGATTTTCGATAGATTGCGCCACATTGGTGCCAAACCATTCCTCCACAATATGCACCATGAGGTCGGCAATGGAGTTGACGCTGCCCACGCAGTAAATGTTGTCCGCCTGTGTGATCAGGTGGCCGCTTCTTAAGTCCACTGCAGGATAGCGGTGGCGAAAGGGCTCGAGGTAGTTCCAGTGTGTTGTTGCAGGCTTGCCGTCCAACAGCCCAGCCTCGGCCAGTAGAAAGCTGCCTGTGCCGACGCTGCAGATGCGTGTGCCAGCCGCGGCGAGATTGTTCAGCAGTGGCAACCAGTCTCTTGCCGCTGCCAGCGCGGGCAGGGGGTTGCGCCAAATGGCCGGTAATACCAGAAGGTCCAGGGCAGGTACCTCATCGAATGCGAGATCGGCTTTTAGGGTGATGCCGCTCGCCAGCGTGACCTGTCGCCTCCCAGGCCCGATCAGCTTGAATTTTGCCTGCGGCGCGCCGCGCTCAGCCACGCTCGCCAGCTGGCTGGCCGCATGCAGAATCTCCATGGGCAGGCTCACGCTGGTGGCCATGGCTTGTGGGTAGAGTATGGCGGCCGCTGAATACATCGCTAGCCCTGATTGGCCTGAGAACTGTCAAAAATACCACAAAAAGTGACCTTTATGACATGAACTGAAAAACCCTTCGATCGTACACTAATCCCTACGATACTTTTACGCTAATCTCTGGATGAGTTTTATGGGCAGGATGCGACTACCAGTTATCGTGGGTTTTGGCGGGATCAATGCTGCCGGACGCTCCTCAGGACACCATGCCTTCGCGCGCATGACCTATGCCGCCCAGTCACAAAAAAGCCAATCTGCTACTCGTGCTGCGCTGGCCCAGTTGATGGGTGCTGAAGCCTCGGATGAAAAATACCTGCTCGATCACACCCTCGTCCGTCGTATCGAAAAGAGTCATTTCGATGTTGATGCAGTGCAATGGAACCAGCGCCTGACCGTCATGGGTGAAGACCAACCCGCGTGTTTCGAGATTGCTCGCAAGCATTTGCCAGATGTCATCCCAGTGGACTGGCGCATAGAGCCGATCTCCGTTACGCACGTTCGCGTGCAGATTCGC
>JBLFXU010000302.1:0-4122 GCA_047609575.1 Bacteroidia bacterium
TGTTACAGATGAGCCCAGACAGTACATTTTTGCTGCGCGTGATCGAATTGATGAGGTGCCCGACCGGCAGCGCGCGGTCCGCGACGGCCGTTACAAATATATTCGCAGCTGGTACCCGGAGCAGGGCGGAGGTCACCCATTGGAGTACCGTGACAACATTAATATGGTTCGCGAGATGCGCGAACTCTACAACGCGGGAAAACTGAACTCGCAGCAGAGTCAGTGGTTTGAGGCGCCCGGCAAAGAGCGTCTATTTGATACCGAGGAAGACCCCTGGGAGCTAAATGACCTGGCAGGCGATCCTGCCCATGCCCAAATTCTGAACCGTATGCGCTCAACCTATGAAGAATTTCAGTCACGAGTGCCAGATTGGAGTGAACGGTCCGAAGAGGCTATGCTGGCGACATTCCGCCCCGATGGCGAAGCTCCGGTGACACCCCCTCCGACATTGCTTGCGAAGGGCGGTAAGCTGCGTATGACCGCCCCAGCGAATGCCTCCATTGGCTACCGCGTAAACGAGGGTCGTTGGCAGTTGTATTCTGAACCTGTGAAAATGCCAACAGGTGCAACAATAGAGGCCCGAGCGGTGCGCTATGGCTGGGAAGAAAGTGACATTGCATCCCTAAAGCTACCGTGAATAGCGTGGTCTATTGCGTTGCTGATTTTAGTACTAATTTTGTTACTACTTTTGTTACTACAGGAAACTGAACCGTGTTGAAAATCCGTAGTTGGCCTGGCTGCTTGGCTGGCCTCTTCCTATCCGCCTTCTCCGCTCTGGGCATTGCGGGAGAACAACCGAACATTGTCTTCATCACGTCGGATGATCATGCCGTGCGTGCTGTCAGTGCCTATGGCGATAGTCTGATGCAGACCCCCAATATCGATAGGCTGGCGATCGAGGGTATGCGCTTCGATCGAGCATACGTGGGCAATGCCATTTGTGGGCCGAGTCGGGCCACCATGATGACCGGCCGTCATAGCCATGCCAATGGTTTCTATAGTAATGAATGGTCTGGTCCGTTTGATGGCGAGCAGCAGACCTTACCTAAGCTCCTGCGCGCTGGCGGCTACACAACGGCCGTTGTGGGAAAGTGGCATCTGTACAGCGACCCGGTAGGTTTCGACCACTGGGAAGTGATACACAATGCCTTTGAGCAGGGAACCTACTACAACCCTGAATTTCGTAGTCCGACTGGCGTTGAAGAGACTACCGGATACGTTGCCGACCTGGTGACGGAGAAGTCTTTGGATTGGCTGGCCAAGGTCGGCAAAGGCGAGAAGCCCTTTTTCCTTATGTATAACCACAAGACTCCACACCGCAACTGGATGCCCGGGCCGCAGGAACTTAAAGACTGGGACGAGCAGGCCCGTATCGAAGAGCCTGAAACACTGTTGCGAGACCTCGAGCCACTGACCGCTGCGCGCCGGGAGCAGCGCATGAGTATCTCCCAGTACATGACAAACAACGACGTGAAGCTCAGTCAGCGTAAGGATTTGACACCTGAGCAGGCAGCACTGTTCCAGGATGCCTTTGGCGCCGGCAATGTCGCTTATGAAAAAGCTGAACTGGAGGGCGCGGACGATGTGCGCTGGAAGTACCAACGTTATGTCAAAACGTATCTTGCCTCGGTCAAAAGTATGGATCGACAGATTGGTCGATTACTGGATTACCTGCAAGACAACGACCTGATAGATAACACTATTATTGTTTACACCTCAGACCAGGGTTTCTTTCTGGGTGAGAATGGTTGGTTTGATAAGCGCTGGATGGATGAAGTTTCATCGCGCGTACCGTTACTCGTGCAGTGGCCGGGGCATGTCAAAGCAGGCAGTGTATCTGCCGGGCTGGTGCAGAATATCGATTTTGCGCCGACGCTGCTCGCCGCCGCGGGCGTGCAGGCCAAGGAGCCGATGCATGGCGTCAGTCTCTTGCCGCTATTACAGCAAGATGCGGTGGATTGGCAGCGCGATTTGTACTATCACTTTTATGAAAATCCCGGTTTCCACGGTGTAGCACGGCATTACGGAGTACGTTCAGAGCGCTACAAACTTGTGCACTATTACGAAAATCAGGAGTGGGAGTTGTTCGACCTGCAATCCGACCCTGATGATCAGATCAACCTGTATGGAAGGCAAGAACTTGCAGCGGTCACGGCTGATCTCAAAGTCAGACTGGATCGCTTGCGCGAGCAGTATGCAGTGCCGACCGAAGACCCGGAGGTGCCCTGGTATCACGGGCCGGTGATCAGGGTGTTCGAGTATTTGCTGCAACTACTTTGATAGTAGCAGCGATAGTAACCGTGATAGTACCCGCGGCTGCATTGCAGGCAAGTGATGGCTGGGTCGTAAAGAAACCATAGGACGCCACTAGATGATCAAGAAAATTTTACTCGGCCTGGTTCTGGCTCTGGCTCTGCTGTTGCTATTGGTAGTGAGCCCTTTGTATGTCATAGGCAAAGGCTGGTTAGGGCAAGCATGGGAGTCTCCGGCACCAGTGGCCGGCCCCAGACCGATCGAGCCCGCTCAATTGGTGGACGCACAGTCTCAGATATTGTTTGGTGACTTACACACCCATACCAACTACTCCATCGATGCCGCGATATTTAACTCGCAGTTGGTAAAGGGCACCGGGGTAGTCACACCCGGCGATGCCTGTGACTTTGCGCGATACTGTTCTGCACTGGATTTTTGGAGTATCAACGATCACGCAGAGGGACTTACGCCGCGAGTCTGGGCGGATACGCTGTCGTCTATTCGCCAATGCAATGCTAACTCAGGCGACCCGGCCAACCCGGACATGGTGTCCTTTGTTGGTTGGGAATGGTCCAACAGTGATAAGGATAATGTTGCCAGCCACTATGGGCACAAAAATGTCATCTTTCGGACCTGGGAAGAGGGGCAAACACCCTCCAGGCCCATAGCGTCCGAAAAAGACTACATGCTAAGCAAGTTCCCCGCGCCATTGGTCGGCCTGATCAGCATCAGTGACACAGTGAAGGCGACATCTAACCTGGGCTGGTACATGCAGGAGTCCCAGAAGACCAAGGTTTGCGCTGCAAACGTGCCCGTCACAGAACTCCCGAATGATTGCAGAGAAGTCGCCTACACGCCGACAGAGCTCTACAAAAAGCTGGACGAATGGGGCTTGGACAGCATTGTCATTCCGCATGGTCTGGCCTGGGGCACAACCAACCCGCTGACGTCAGATTTTCGCGACCAGCTTGATGAGTACGAAAGCCGGTACCAGAAACTGCTGGAAACATTTTCCGGGCATGGCAACTCTGAGGTGTTTGAGAATTTTGAGCGTATAGGCTTGCTCACTAATGACGAGCAGTATTGCCCACCCCCTACGGATAATTTCATGCCTTGCTGCCGCCAGGCGGGTGTTATTACTCGCGCAGCTTGTGACGACCCGACATCCGGCGCCTGTGAAGATACTGCCCAAATTGCTATGGAAAGCTATGTAGCCCAGGGAGTCCGCAAGGGGCGCAAGCTATTTCCTGACGCCACTCTGAACGATTGGGCAGGCTGCGGTCAGCTACAGAATGCTTTTCAGCCGCCCTCTATGTACGTTCCCAGGAATTCAACGCAATATAATCTTGCACTTGGGTTTGATGCCCAGGGCAACGCCAAACGGACGCGCTTTGGGTTGATTGGTTCCAGCGATAACCACCAGGCTAGGCCGGGCAACAGTTATAAGGAAGTTAACCGCGTACAGAACACTGACACTAAAAGCGTAACGGGGGAACCTGGCTGGTCCTACCAGGCAGACAAGGAATCTGGTGGCTTTTACTACACGGGCGGTTTGGTTGCCGTACACGCAGAGGGGCGCGACCGGGACAGTATCTGGAACGGACTCGATCAGCGCCAGGTATATGCCACGTCGGGAGACCGCATGCTGGTGTGGTTCGAGCTACTCAATGGCCCTGAAGGTGAGGTACCTATGGGCGGTCAGGTCACAATGTTGTCCACCCCCAGCTTTCGTGTGCGCGCTCTGGGGGCTTTTGAACAACAACCGGGGTGCCCTGATTATGCGGTGGCCGCACTGGGTAAAGAACGTCTGCAGTCGCTGTGCGGCGGAGAGTGTTACAGGGCAGGGGACCGGCGCAAGGCCATCACCCG
>JBLFXU010000303.1:0-4107 GCA_047609575.1 Bacteroidia bacterium
ATCGTGGGTCTTGGCGCATCCGGTCCACAGGTTGTTGAAGGCTGGCACGGCGTGCCTTATGGCAAGCCTGTCACACGTACCAAAGAATACATCCAGATTATGCGCAAAATTATGAGCCGGGAAGGTCCGGTTGAATTTGATGGCGATGTCTATCAAATGCCTAACAAGGGCGAAGGCACGACAGGTCTGGGCAAGGCGCTCAAGTCTATCCTCGCAGCCTGTCCTGATATTCCTATCTACACCGCTTCTATCACCCCGGCTGGCTTGCGCTGCGCAGGCGAAGTTGCGGACGGCGTATTCCCTGTTTGGATGAACCCCGATCGCTACGATGTTCTGGGTGATCATATTCAGGAAGGCTTTGATCGCGATGGTAATGGCAAGAGCCTGAAGGATTTTGATATTGCGCCGTTTGTCACTGTGGCAGCCAACGATGACCTGGACGCGGCATTTGATTCATTGCGCCCCTGGTTGGCCCTGTACATTGGTGGCATGGGTGCCAAGGGTAAAAACTTCTATCACGATTATGCCTCCAGGCTGGGATATGGCGATGTTGCCACTGACATTCAGAATTTGTATCTCGCCGGCAAGAAGGACGAGGCTACGGCAATGGTGCCCAACCAGTTGCTGGATGAAGTGTCCCTGATTGGCCCGCACGACCGTATCCGCGAGCGTCTGCAAGCCTGGAAGGATGCGGGCAAGCGGGGCGAGGTAGGTTCCATGTTGCTGGGTGCAGCCGATCCGGCCGTGATGGAGCTGTTTGCCAAAGAATTACTGTAAAATTGTGACGCGGGCACTTCTGTGTCCGCATCCTAAATCCTAATTCTGTTAACCTCGACGGCAGCGAAACTACTATAGCCGTGTAGGAAGGCCCCCGGGTGGAAACCAGAGAGCGCTTTGCGCGCACCATACTCAATGGGTTTGAGTCCTATTTTGCCGAATTCCAGAATGTCACACTGGCGGCCAGTACACGCTTTGAAAATGCCGACTGGCTCGGTATCCGCAGCGCCTCCGCAGAGCGTATCGACCTCTATAAAGCCAAGACCAACCAGGTGCATAAATACGTAGAGCTGCTCGCAGGAGAAGATCTACGCAATCTGGAGTTTTGGCGAGGCGCCAGGGATATCTACTCCGAGTTGATTAAAGGCCACAACAATTTTGAAATAGCCGAAACGTTCTTTAACTCGATCTATGGCACCGTATTTAAACACCGAAAAATTCGCGATGAGTACGTTTTTGTATTTTCTCCGCAGGGCGACATGCCGCATTCCGATGTTAGTAGTGTGTATCGCAGCTATCACCTGGATGGAACGCTGAACGAATTGTTCGGTAAGCTGCTGAGCGATTACGCGTTTAACGTTCCCTATGAAGATTTAGATCGCGACATCAGTAATATTTGCGCTGCAATCGCTACCAATCTTCCCTCGCGTTTCGATATGAGTGAAGACAAGGTGGAGCTCCAGGTGCTGGAGCATCACTTCTTCCGCAATAAGGGCGCCTACATTGTTGGTCGAATTTTGTCGGGCCGGCGCTCTATGCCGTTCGTACTACCTATATTGCATAACGAGGCGGGTGGTGTGTTTGTCGATACGATTCTTTTCGGCTCAGACCAGGTCAGTGTGTTGTTCAGTTTCACGCGTACCTATTTTCTCGTGGATGCCAGCATTCCGTCGCAGTATGTGTTGTTCCTGCAGCAGATGATGCCGGCCAAGCCGATCTCGGAAATATACAGCGCGATGGGCTACAACAAGCACGGCAAGACCTATTACCACCGTTGCGCCTATCGACACATGAAGAGTACCCAGGATCAGTTCAATATCGCGCCCGGTATCAAGGGCATGGTGATGACCGTATTTACCATGCCGTCTTACGACTTCGTATTCAAAATCATCAAGGACAGGTTCACGCCTCCCAAAGAAATGACCCGTGAACAAGTGAAGGAGAAATACGCGCTGGTAAAGCGTTGGGAGCGTGCAGGGCGGATGGCAGACACCCAGGAATTTACTAATCTTGCATTCGCCCGAGAGCGTTTTTCCGATGAATTGATGGAAGAGCTGCAGGCCGTTGCTCCCTCGATGATTGAGGAGCATGGTAAAACGCTGATTATTAAGCATGTGTATGTGGAGCGTCGGATGACGCCTTTAAATCTGTATCTGCGCAATGCAACCGATGAACAGGTGCATAGCGTGATGGACGAGTATGGCAATGCCATCAAGCAGCTCGCGGCGGCCAACATTTTCCCTGGCGACATGCTCCTGAAGAACTTTGGTGTAACACGTCACGGCCGAGTGGTGTTTTACGATTACGACGAGATTATGCCTTTGACGGACTGCAATTTTCGTATCATTCCACAACCGCGAAATGAGGCAGAGGAGATGTCTAGCCAACCCTGGTATACGGTGAGGCCGAATGACATTTTCCCGGAAGAGTTTTCACTGTTCTTCTCGGGTAATCAGCGCGCACGCAAAGAATTTGATCAACTGCACAGTGATATTTATGAAGCCTCATTCTGGCAGGGTCTGCAGGAGCAAATTCACAGTGGCTATGTTGAGGATTTCTTCCCCTATAGACGAGATCTGCGTTTCGATCGCGAACCCAGGTTGATTTCGGAGACCGCCTGATGGCAACCATTTACCTCATTCGCCATGGGCAAGCGTCCTTTGGCTCGGAAAACTATGACAATCTATCCGATCTCGGTCGGCGTCAAGCGCACCTGATGGGTGAATTCTTGAGGGACAGTGGCATTGTGTTGGACGCGGCTTACAGTGGCGATTTGTCACGGCAGCGAGAGACCTGCCAACTGGCCCTGGCAAGTCAACCGACTGCGGTGAGTCACAGCATAGACGCGCGTTTTAACGAGGTGCGTAACGAGGAACAGATCGAACACTTGTTGCCAGAGATCGTTCGGCGTAACCCTGAGATTCGTGCGTTGGTAGAGAAGGGCCTGACTGCCAGCAAGGATTACCAGAAAGTGATTGATGCGGTGTTTAACTACTGGGTGTCGCCAGAGTGCGATGATGCACGTATTCAGAGCTGGGCAGATTTTTCCGGTGGCGCTAGCGACGCCCTCGCGCAGGTGATAGCGGAGCAGGGCGGTGGCAAAACAGTCGGTATATTCAGCTCTGGCGGCACTATCGCCACTATGGTCGCCCAAGTGCTGGGTTTGACCGGGGAGCAAACCTACCAGTTTTATGAACCGATGATGAATTGCTCCATTACCCAGCTGTTTTATAATCGTGAGAAAGTATCCTTGTCCTACTTCAACGATTGTTCCTACTTCCAGGTGCTGGGCTCCCAGCTTGACGAAGAACTCATTACATACCGGTAAGCAAAATGGATCTATTTCTCGTAAGGCACGGCGAAGCGGCCGCGAGTTGGGGAGAGTCTACGGACCCTGGCTTAAGTGAGTTGGGGCGGGAACAGGCGGTTGCAGCTGCACAGATTCTGCAACCGCAAGCCAGTGCCGACACCAGGCTTGTCAGTAGCCCGCTGGCGCGTGCGCAAGAGACTTGTACACCGCTTGCGCAAGCACTGCAGCGTGATGTTGCCATTGATGATGTCTTCTGCGAAGTACCCTCGCCCGTTCCGCTGGAACAGCGACAGGACTGGTTGCGGGGGTTTATGCAGCAGGAGTGGGCAGAACAGGAAGAGAGCCTACTGGCTTGGCGCGACAGTGCCTACGCACGCCTGCTGAGTTTTGATGCGCCCACGGTGGTGTTTACCCATTTTCTGGTAATCAATGCGGTGGTGGGTGTGATTGAAGACTACCCCGCCACTTTGCGATTTTGGCCAGACAACGGCTCCATCACGCACCTGCGGCATACGGGTGAGCGACTGGAGTTGGTGGCGTTGGGTGCCGAGATTGAAACCCGCGTCAATTAGCTGCTTCTGATCCTGATCAGCGATTCCTGCGCGGTCGAAGCGACCAACTCTCCCTCACGGGTCCAGAAACTGCCACGACTGAATCCTCTACCGCCGCCGGCTGTAGGGCTGTCTATGGCGTACAGCAGGTAGTCGTCCGCCTTGAAGGGCCGGTGAAACCAAATGGCATGATCCAGACTGGCGCCCTGCAACTCGGGGCTCATGCCACTGTGTGGGTGAGGTAGTAAC
>JBLFXU010000304.1:0-4106 GCA_047609575.1 Bacteroidia bacterium
GCAACGCTTACTGGGGTGAGCGGCAGGCCCTTATTTTTGCGCACTCGAACGTGCGGGATCGCATGTCCAAACGACAGGGACCGAACGCCCTCGGTCGGGTGACCGAGCCATCGCCACCTGCTGCTTTGCCATTGGTGACTTTCGGTGATTCTATTTCCCTGCATTTCAATGGCACGGATATCGAGCTGCAGCATTATCCTCGCGGGCACACCGATGGCGATAGCGTGGTGTATTTTGCTCAGCACAATGTGGTGCACATGGGTGATTTTTTCTTTGCCGATCGCTTTCCGTTCGTTGATTTGAGCTCCGGAGGCAGCATTGCCGGATATCTGGCGGGGCTGGAGGCGGTGTTGGCACGTGTTGACGACAACACCTTGATTATCCCCGGCCACGGCGACCTCGCAGGCAGGGTCGATCTGCAGCGCTTTCGCAAAATGATTCTGACAACATCGTCGACCGTACATGAGTCGCTTGCCGCAGGGCATAGCCCGGATGACATCGTTGCACAGGGCCTTGGCTCGCAATGGGTAAGCTGGGGTAAGGAGTTTATTAGTGAAGAGAGTTGGATACGCATCCTTGCGGCGGACCACGAGCATTCGCGCTAGCGCGCTTTCGCGTTGGGCCGGTAACCTTCAAGCTCAAGTAAGAATTGCTTGGCAGCCAGTCCACCGGCAAATCCCGTCAAACTGCCGTCGCTGCCGATCACCCGATGGCAGGGCACCACGATAGGTAGTCGATTGCGGCCATTGGCTGCCCCCACTGCCCTGACAGCTTTTACTCGTTTTATCGTTCTAGCGATATCTGAGTAGCTGCGCACTTCTCCGTAGGGGATGTCTCCCAGGGCTTGCCAGACTGATTGCTGGAAATCTGTGCCTTGCTGCGCCAGCGGTAGGTCAAAGTTTAGTCGTGTTCCAGCAAAGTAGAGGTTCAATTGTTGGGCAGCTTTAGCCAATACAGAGTCTTCGGTGCTATTGGACGCTAGGGTGCCTTCGTGCTGGTGCTCAAACTCAATGGCGTTAAGGTGTCCGTCCTGGGAGACCAAGCGCAGGAGTCCGATCGGAGAGTCAAGGTAGTGGGTGTTCATGGGCTGAGGTTCCTTATCGGCTGAGGCTTTTCATTGGCTGAGGCTCTTCCTGGGCTGAGGCTCTTCACGGGCTGAAGCTCTGCACAGGCTGATTTTTTCATGCGCTAAGGCTCTTCCATAAAAGGTTAGCGGCGTAGGAACGCCAAGGGCGCCAGTCTTGTTGTGCTGCCACAAGAGGCGTCTCGTCCTGCACCAGGTTGTGCCATGCTCGGATTAAGCCGAGGTCTTTTTCCGGGAACCGATCGGGTTGGCCCAGTCCGCGCAAACCAACCAAATCGACAGTCCAGGGCCCAATTCCAGCGAGGCCGGCTATTGCTTCTATTTCTGGGTCTGTGGCGGACTGCACAAACAGCGTGCAGACACGGCGCAGGGTTTCGCGACGCTTGCCTGGCATCGGGAGGTCAGCCAGAGGCAATGCCAATAGTTCAGAAGGCTGTGGGAAGTTGGTCACCTGCGTATTTGGATTGCAGGAGTAGACCAGGCGCCCCAGCACTGTCCGCGCAGCGGCCACACTAACCTGTTGGCCGACTACGCCTCTCACACAGGACTCAAACAGTGACCAATGTGATGGTGCGCGCATACCCGGGTACTTTTTTAGCAGGGGTTTCAGGCGGGGATCCCTGCCTAGCGCCTGGTTGATGGCATCCGGATTAGCATCCAGGTCGAACATACGTCTGATGCGCGCGACCAGCGTGATCAGCTGGCTGTGATCAGGAACATCCAGCTCCAGGTGCAGTGCATTGCCTCGGGCAAGAGGGCTCACAGTGACACTCCCTGGTTTTCCGTTAATGACCAGATGGCGTCGATACCTTTTGTCAGTCGCTTCTTCCAGACCGGCAATGGCGTGGCGCGAGAAAAAGTCTGCCACTAATTCCCAGTTATAGGGAGGGCGGTACTGCAGCTGCAATTGTATACCTGCGCCGGGTGAGGTCGTTCGCTGCTGCCGACGCATGTCACCGGGCGTCAGCCGAAATTGCTCGCGCACGGCGCTATTAAAACGGCGCACGCTGCCAAATCCGGAGGCGTAGGCGACCTCGGCCAATGGTAGCGCCGTTTCCGCCAGCAGCTTTTTGGCAAACAGCAGGCGCTGATTCAGGGCCACGGCCTGCGGTGAGACGCCCAGTTCCTGTTCGAACAATTTGCGCAGATAGCGCTCGCCAATGCCCAGGCGTGCTGCCAGCTGCGGCAATGAGCCCTCATTGAGCGCCCCCTCACCAATGAGGCTCAATGCCCTTTGCAGTGTAGTGGAACTGCCCTGCCAGGCAGGGCTGCCCGGCGCAGACTCCGGGCGACAGCGCAGGCAAGGCCGAAAACCACTCTGCGCCGCTCCTACGGCGTTTTTGAAATACCGCACGTGTTTTTCTGCGGGTGGTCGTGCGGGGCAAATTGGCCGGCAGTAGATGCCGGTGGTGGTAACCGCAATATAAAACTCACCGTCAAATCTCGGATCGCGGGACAGTCGTGCCCTGCGACAAGTGTCCGGGTCCAGTTCGGCGGTGGTTGCAAATGTAGGTTGTGCGTTGGTCATTGGTCCAATATAGACCCTGTGGTAGCGTGGGACTAGTCAAAATCGGCCCTGTAATGACTGCCCCGAGCGGCTGTTTTTGTCGACTACCCGTATTACACTGTGCGTCTTTTATTTCGGCGCCATTTTCGCCGACCTGTTGTCAGGAGTGGATATGCGAGTTTTGATCATGTTTTCGGCAGCGCTGCTGTTGGTGGGGTGCCAGTCAGCTTACTACGGTGCGGCTGAGTCCTTTGGCTACCACAAGCGTGACATCCTGGTAGATCGTGTAGAGGAATCCCGTGATGCACAACAGGAGGCGGAGGAACAGTTTCAGTCTGCTTTGGAGCAGCTCTTCGAACTGACCGATTTTGATGGTGGGGATCTGGAACACATGTACGAGGCGATGGCCGAGGAATACGAGGACTCTGTGGCTGCGGCGGACACGGTTAGCGAGCGCATTGATGCGGTAGATCACGTGGCCAAGTCTCTGTTCAGGGAGTGGGAAACTGAGATAGATGAGTACAGCAGTGCTCGACTAAAAGCTGATAGCCAGGCAAAGCTGCGCGATACCAGTAAGCGTTATGATGGAATGATCACCGTGCTGCGTCGGTCCGAGGAGAAAATGGAGCCGGTGCTGTCCGCGCTAAAAGACAACGTCATGTACCTCAAGCACAACCTGAATGCCCGAGCTATTGCCTCTTTAAAGGTGGAGTTTGGTGAAATTGAAGATGATATCGCGGCGTTAATTGTCGAGATGCGTAAAGCGATCGCCAGTTCCGATGCGTTCATTGAAAGTATGCAGTAATAGAACGCCGCGATTATGAACCTGATTCTTCTGGCAACACCTTTTTTCGCTATCGCCATATTAGTGGAGCTGGCCTACGGCCTGTTTCGCGGGCGCAATACCTACCGGTTGAATGACAGTCTGAGCAGTCTGTTCCTGGGTGTGCTAAGCCAGGCGCGGCGCTTTCTGACACTCGGCATTGGTGGGTATGTGTATTACCTGACCACACAGTATTTTTCACTGGAGTTGATGGATTCCAGCCACTGGTTCACCTGGGTGCTGGCGGTGCTACTGTACGATTTTTGTTATTACTGGCTGCATCGGATGGGCCACGAGCGCATTATTCTCTGGGCCGCTCATGTGGCGCATCACCAGAGCGAGGACTACAACCTCACTACCGCGCTGCGCCAGACTAGTACGGGCTTCCTGTTCGGCTGGATTTTCTACATTCCTATGTACCTGTTTGGCATTCCCGCGGAAGTTATTGTGACAGTCGGTGCAATTAATTTGCTTTACCAGTTCTGGGTGCACACGGAGCACATTCCTAAATTGGGCTGGTATGAGTGGTTTTTTGTGACGGCGTCCAATCACAGGGTTCACCATGCCCAAAATGAGATTTATCTTGATCGGAACTACGGCGGCGTTCTTATTCTGTGGGATCGGATGTTCGGCACATTCCAGGAAGAGCTGGACGAAGAGCCCGTGGTATTTGGCATTCGCGGTGCTATAAA
>JBLFXU010000305.1:0-4075 GCA_047609575.1 Bacteroidia bacterium
TAGAGAGAGTATCGGCTCACTCAACGTCCAGGTCTTAACGGGACTATCCATAGCCATAGAGCGGTATAAGCCAATAGTAAGCCCAAATCCCGAAAGATCCCCAATTGAGCGCAGCACAAGGTGATTATGCGCAGCGTCGGCGGCAATGTAGTCTTCAATCCAACGCCCTAATCCCCCGCCCCAGCTATGCCCAACGTGTAATTGCACGGGTAGGCAGCTGCGCAGTTCGGAAGGCTGCTCGCTTCGCGCCGAAAGCTCTGTCAGTGAATGGCGCAGTGAACTCAAGGGTGATCGGTATAAACTCGCATTGGCCAGAGCCTGCGGTAGGTCATCGATAGCGCGCCCATATTCAACCGCACTGTCATCCAAATAGAGCTGCGTACTCGCCAGCACCGAGGCGCCTCGCTGCCGCAGCGCCGACATCAGCTCACGGTCGTCAGAGGCAGTAGCCAAAACAGAGGTCCAATCGAGGCCCTGTAGCAACAAACAGTTTTCTGGCAGGACAGGAATCGCAAACTCACCACCGTGCGAGTAATCACAGAGCCATTGATCGAGAGCCTCGACATCAAGGCCGGGACGATGATCAGGCGAGTTGAATAGCGAGGTGACCGGATGCCGCGCGCACAAAGGTGTTACCGCGGCAACATCAGGCAGCCGCTGTCCAACGGCCGCCAAGCGCGCATCCCACTGTGGCGGGACGAGAATACCCGCGACCAAAAAAATAGTGCGATCCGGGCTTCCCTGCGCCGCACAGACTGTCGTCCAAAAACTACCCGCAGAAATTTTCGAAGGCAGCACGTACTGCACAGGAATAGAAACATCTTTCAGGGCATGTCTTACCGATGGCTTATCACAGGCCAAAACAATGTGATCGGTAGAAACGGAATTGCGTGCGATGGAGTTCAGCGAGGCGGGCAGGTTCGCCAGATTGTCCGGGGTCACCACCACGCAAATGCGCCAGTCGAAGTTCAAAATTGCAATGTCCATGAAACGTCCCCAGTCCCCTAGCGAGGACCGCATCGCCTCAGGCGTATCATCGGCCTGCGGGACCACGCCGGGTAAGGCGGGCCATTAACTGCAAAGCTCTAACCCACATACGCAAAAGAAACCGCTTGGGACGGCTCCTGCGCCTGCCGGCCACAATCATCAGATTGAAGTGTCGAGACATCTCCTCGAACAACACAGATACAGAAACGCCACTGTCAATCCGTACTTTGCCAGTCGGCGGATGCTCTATTGGATGTGCGTCGTACCAGGCTTTGTAACAGTGCGGGCCAGATACCAGGTAGGGGTTTGGATAGGCGCGCTGTAAATCTTCGCGCTGGCGATACAGCAACCGATAGCCTCGTTCAATGCGCTCGCCGGTACTGAAAAAATCGTAGCGGCAACCGATGTCTCCCATCTCCGATTGTCCATTCTTCTCGCACTCGCTGATATACCACTCGCGCAGCTTAGTCAGCACGGGGCTATCGCTGCCGTATACTTCAAGCATGGTGGCCTGATCACCACTATCAAAACCGGAAAAATGGTAAAAGCCAAGCGGCTCTCCATTTATCAGTATCCCGGCAGCCACAGAACCCGTCGCCTTGCGATTGCTAATATTCCAGGTTGCCACATTGAAAGCCGGGGAGCGCAGAATATGCACGTCATCAAAAAAACAGGGTGCCAGGTCCACCCACTTTTGGTCTGTGAAAATACCTCTGGGCAGATCATCGTGGCAGTAACTGTGGAGACGGGTCGCCCACCACTGGGCAAAGCGTAGCCCCTCCGGTGTATTACGCACGCCGACAAAACCAAGGTTAAACACACCGTGTAAAAGTGCAGACATCTCATTATCCATGATGCCCCGCTCGGTGAGTTCCGGGTCGGTCAAATGCGGGGTCAGCACCACACTCGACTGTGCCAGGCTTGCCTGCAATTCATCGAGCCGGCCAAACACGACAATGTCCGGATCAAAGTAGTAGACCTGTTCGGCGCCATGTTGATCGAAAATGAACCGTAATGCTGCACCCTTCACTGCAGTGCATAACTCAACTACAGCATGACCAAAGGCCCAGGAGGCAAACTGTTCTGCAACCAGCTCCTCAGCCAAAATAACGCTATCGAAGGGCTCATCCGCGAGGGTGAAGCCCACAGGAGCAACATCAGAAAGCACCAGGTGAAACTGTATACCAGAATCCTGCCGCTTGACTGACTCAGCCAATACCCGTGCCTTGGGCAGGTAGTTCGAGGTAATACTGGTGTAAGCGTGTATGGAATGACTCATGATTTAGTATTAGCTGCGGGCCTGTTGGGGCGAAAAAAGGAACTGGCTTAGGTAATCAGTGTTACAAGTTCAACCCTGTCCGATGCGAGGCGCTGAAAAGATTCGCCAGGCTTCTCCGGCGGACCAAATTCACATTCGTTGCAGACAGGAATGCTACGGCGATCATTTTCCAGCCGTTGAACAAAGTCCTGCCGTGCCTTGGATGCCAGCAATTGAGTGGCCGTGTGTTCCGCCAGGCTGCCGAGTTCGGCAGCTTTGGGATGCGCGCAGCATGGCACCACTGTACCCGCTGCGTCTACGTATAGCTGGTTTACCTCACCATGATAAAGCTCTCCGAACCGATCGGAGGGTGCAACAAACGTACAAACATCATTCGGCACAACCAAATCACGTCCGGTCATGTTCTCCTGTGCTTGCGGCAGCACTTTCCAGTCGCGAAACTCCGGCTCCCAACCCAGCGGCAGAAGCAGGTCACTCCAGCGCCTCATGGCCGCTTCATCCTCAATAATGGTACGTGTCACCAACTGCAGACCCGGGGCATGGCGGTCGCGCAATTCACGAGCTCGAGTCAAAAAGTCTATCAATTTGGACCATTTACTGGGCGGCCGCAGCCGCTCGTAGTGTTCGGGAGTACCGTCGCCGTCGCAGCTCACCACCAAGCGATCCAGGACGCCCAGCTGTAAGGCCGACTCAAAATCCTCCCAATTACAGTATTGGGCATTGGTTGATATTTCTAGATTATCCGCCTTCCACGGCTGCGCTCGAATCACCTCAAAGATACCGGTAAGGTTCTCGTGCAACAAAGGCTCACCGAAATTGAACAGGCGTAAGTACTGTATGTAATCTACGTCCACGTTCTCCATGCGCTGCCGAAAGTCCTCTACATCGACTCTGCGAACTTTTTCAAGCAGGGTTGAGTTGGGACAGCCTACGCATCTCAGCTGACAGCCATGGACAATATCAATCTGGAAAGTATGAAGGCTTCGGGGTTTTGGATTAACCGTCATGGAGAGTTCTTCAGGTGCTGTCGGAGGTAGTGCTCGCATACGCTGTGACTATACACTATCTGGCCTGTTTCCTGAGCTTCAGCGTAACATTATCGTTCCAGGCCCATGTCCGATTGATATCCCACAACTGGGAAGTCCGCTCCTCCAATACACGGCTCGCCGCCAGCTGCCTTTCTGACTCCTGCTGCAAGGCCTCGCTCCAGCTCCCCAATCGCGCCTCCAGCTGGCGCAGCTGCGACTCCTGAGCCAAACCCAACTTCCGAAAAATCTTGTCTAATAAGCCACCAGACCGTTGCTGAGCTGCACCCGACTCAAGGCTCGGAAAAACCGAATACTGCGGAATCTGGGGAGGATCCTCAGAGAAAGGGACTACTCTGTGCGGCTGCTCGTCATAACTGGACCACTCCAACTCAAGGCCCGCTGCTACTGCCATGGCGGAAATAAGCTCTGGGTGATAAAACCGCACGTGCTCGGGGTCACGCCAGAACCCTAATAGCTGGGAGCGGATTGATTCAGGATCCGGGAACACTAAAACCAGCACGCCTCCTGGCGCCAACGTTCGGGCGAACTGTTCCAGAAGCTCCTGCACACTCTCAACGGGCAGATGCTCGACAAAGTGTGAGCAGTAAACGCCATCGTAGTTGCCACTGGAACGCTCGAGAAACTCCAGCGCGTCACCAGTTTTGACATCCAAGCCCATGCCTCGGGCATACCGCGCGATGCGTTCATCGCGCTCCACACCCTGCGCATTTATCCCTTCTCGACGAAGACAGTCCAGGAAGATACCCACACCGCAGGCAAG
>JBLFXU010000306.1:0-4066 GCA_047609575.1 Bacteroidia bacterium
CGCCGCCATCACCAATCGTTATATACAGCATGCCGTCTGGGCCAAACACCAGTGAACCACCATTGTGATTAAACTGCGGCTGATCGACTTTCATAATGACTCTAGCACTAGCGGGGTTTGCAACGGCTACTGGACTCATGGGCGCGGTTACCCGCCACTCGACGATGACGCTTTGATGATCAGCAGCTATGCCAGTTGGCATCGTGGAAAAATCGGCGACAGTGAGCGGCGGCTCAGACTGATACGTGTAGAGCAATCCAGAGGAAAAGTAATCCGGTGCAAACGCGGCTCCCAATAGCCCACGCTCATCGTAGTTAAGTCCGAACAGGCCGAGTGAAACCAAACGGCTGCTCAAATCCAGGAAGATCGACTTACCACCATTCTCGAGGTCTACCGCCCATATCTGCCCAGGCTGATCGAGTACAAACAGTCGATCGGAATCGCCTGTAGGGGCAATACCCAGCAGAGGGTTTACAAAACCATCCGCGACGGTCTCAAAATCCACTGAAATGGCGCCAGCGGGAATACTGGCGGGTATGGGATCGATTAGTCTGGTACCGATCGGACATTCACCTTCCGGCTCTGGCAATACGAACACTCCGGAGCCGGTTAAATCGACGTTAACCGCCGGGGAGTCCGGATCGTTACTATTGAGTGTAAGAACGCCGTTATCTGTCTCCTCGACTCCCGGAGCATATTCTACAAGCACGTTACTCGATTCGCCGCTTGTCAGAACGACGGCGGGCGGCGAGGCAATTGAAAAATCAGGCCCGCTGATGAGACCCTCCAGCGTGAGGTCCAGAGCTCCCGTGTTGATCACGTTAACCAGTTGAGTCTTGCTTTGCCCTATGAGTACAGGGCCAAAGTCCACTACGCTCGGTAAAACGAGAATATTGGGCTCGGGAGCGGTTACAGAGCCGTCGTCAAGTGTCAGCGAGGCTGGCGGGGTTCCTGGTCCAGCATTTGAGCCATCCTTATTGTAAGTTTGATTTGTGCATCCGGACGTTTGCGAGTCACACCAACCTGGCTGTGTGTCAGCTTGAATCTCTGTCAGATTTCCACCAGCAATGGCGTCCGAATTTAATGTTTGAACTGCAAGCAGTGCGGCAGAAATATTGCCCGCAGCACCTACGCTCGCCCCGTTAGCGATCAAATCTCGCCCATAGGCATTCCAGGGAGGGCCGCCCGCTGAAGTAGCGTGACAGGTGGCGCAGCTAACCTGGCTAGTGGTAGATGTTGGATATGCAGCGTCAAATTGCTGCAGGTAGCCAGGGTATGCTCCCGCCTGCTGCGCCAATGCTGAAAGTAGCAATACAGGTAAAAGGTAGCGACTTATTGCATAGAACAAACCTTGGAATGATTTCATGTCAGTTCACCTGATTAAATTCCCCATTTTTTGTGGGGTCAAAGTATATATTTATCGGGCATACCTTTATTGTAGACTAAGAATTAGTGGAACAGGCTTTTCAGCAAATCGAAGATATCCATACTTTTCTTTACTACACACTTTTCAGCGTCAAATTCCCAAATCGGGTCAAAGAAAGTGTTGTAGTAAATGTGCACGGCTTCTGCATACTATTGATATAGCGATATTACATTTCGAAAAGGGGATTGAAAATCCCCGTGTCGGCAGTCCGATTCTGTCTCTGGGCACCATATATAAATCCAAAAGCCTCGCTCAGTTTGCGGGGCTTTTTTGTGGGCGCCGCGACTGGGATTTTTGAGCGACGCGAGCGATCAATATCAAGAAAATAGATGCGTCCTCATTAATGAGCACCAGCGTCAGGGGTTGTACCAAATCGGCGAAGACCAGGAGCGCTCCTGAATGGTAGCTGCCACATCCTCCAACAATGGCAAGCCATCCCTTGATAACCTGTCCCCGGTCCAGGTTCGCTCCCAGTGCATCTTTGCTTGCCATAACCACAAATCGAGGTGCGTTGTCGCGATACTACTTGCTCAAGTCGCCCTCCACGGGAACACCGCCAGCATATGCCTTCTTCAATATGTCTGGGTGCGTGTGCAGATCGTCCTTATATTCCCATCCACCAAAAAAACGCACCGCCATGCGAGGTCCGCTAGTCGCGAAGGTTTCGCGATTATAGATAGCGTCCCAGATACTGCCGCGAGTGTTGCTATCCGCCCATACGCCTGTCGGGGCGCCGACACTCAGGTCCCTGCTGTTCAGCCAACTTGTTACATTGCCCTCTCGACGCTCCTTTACAGAGCCATCCTCGGGGCCGTGCGCTCCTACAAAATTGTCTTCATCAACATCACTTATCATACCGTTATGATTATCAGTACCTCCCACAAAGCCTGGTTTGAAAGGGTTAACCCCGAGTTTCTGCTGCATAGCCAATCCTTTGACTACACCACTGCGCACATAATTGTGCTTCTCAGCCACGCGGCCACTGAACTGCTGCATGGAATCGGCGTTCTCAAAATGTGCAAATTCATCAGCCGCCCAGAACTTGCGATGCAGCTCGGAGTTGCCCTTCACCTGCATCACTTCAATGCCTCGCTAGAAGTGTTCACGAATCTGAGCATATTCAAGGTCGATAGGAACGCATTGATAGATGCCTAATAATTTACAAACTCGCCAGGGAAAGGCACATCAACAAAAATTGGCCGAAAATGCTTCCTTCTAGTTCATTCCCCCGCACTATAGTCACACAGCTCGACAAAGAAATAAGCCGTAGGTGGAGATACCAGTGGAACGCTCGATTCGCTTGGCTAAGAGACACCGCAAACTGAAACCCCCACCCCTGAACCAGCTAATAGTAATTTTGACGGAGTATCACATGATAAAAATCCGACCGCTCGCACCCGCTCTGGCTCTGGCGCTTTATGGCACCGCCACCCTGGCCCAAGGCCTGCAACTGGAGGAAGTCATCGTCACCGCCCAGAAGCGGACCGAAAGCCTACAGGACGTACCGATCGCCATCACCGCCATGAGCGGTGAGAAGATCGACGAGATCGGCATCACTGGGCTGGAAGAACTCACCCAGTACATGCCCAATGTCACCATCAATAATGGCGCCGGAACGCCGAATCTGTTCGTGCGCGGTGTGGGTTCTGGGACGAACGCCGGTTTCGAACAATCTGTGGGCATGTATATAGACGGCGTGTACGCCGGGCGCGGAGCGCTGGCAGCTGTACCAACCACTATGGATCTGGAACGGGTAGAAATTCTCAAAGGGCCACAGGGCATCTTATTCGGCAAGAACACTGTTGCAGGCGCCGTGAACATCACCTCAGCCAAGCCTACTGATGAATTCGAGGGCATGGTAGAAGCCCTGTACGAACAAGATCATGGCGAGCAGCAATACAACGTTGTGTTGTCTGGCCCGCTGACCGAAAAGCTGTCAGGCCGCCTGGCGGTGCGTCACAACGAGATGGAAGGCTGGTGGGAAAATGCCATAACCGGCTCAGAGGGGCGCAATGACGACATCTGGTATGGCCGTGGCAGCCTCCGCTGGCAGGCCAGCGACACACTGGAGATCAATGCAAAATACGAGAAAGGCGACTTCGATCGCCGCTCGAGGCCCACTTACGTGTATCAATCCGACTTCGCAGGCCAGATGAACAGTTTCGGCACCGTGCCGTTCCCCGAAGTCGGAGACCGTGATAAAGGCGCTGGCGATGTCGACGGCGGCAGTGTCACCAAAACAGATGTGTTCGCCGTCACAGTAGGTTGGGAACTGGACTTCGCCACCTTCACGTCGATATCTGCCTACTCCTCCTACGACTCTGAGGGAGAGCCTGGCAACACAGACCTGAATGCGGTGCCGGCGCTGTCGCGCGCCAAGTTTGAGGACTACGAACAGTACAGCCAGGAACTTCGCCTGGTCTCTCCCGGCGGAGAGACCATCGACTGGATTGCCGGAGCCTACTACCAGCAAAGCGAACTGGACATCAGCTCGCAGGTCACGGCCATAGATTTCGCCCAGTCGGGCCCGATCAGTGTACCCCCCCTTTTCTCCGATAGACCCGGCGTGCCTGGCGTCTTCGATCAGGACTCTGACAGTTGGGCCATCTTCGGTCAGGGCACCTGGAACGCCACCGAGTC
>JBLFXU010000307.1:0-4049 GCA_047609575.1 Bacteroidia bacterium
AGCTGGATGTCTTGCCGAAGCACTTCAGCCATTTTCCGCTGGATAGACGTCGTATTCGGCTGCACGTACAGAAAAAGCTACCGGCGAACTGGAAAGCCGCACAGGAAGCCTTTATGGAGGCTTACCACAACTTCGAAACACACGATTCGCCCAATGGTGGCAACACGCAGTACGATATTTTTGGGCCGCATGTGACCCGCTTTATTCACAATATCGGCAGCTACAGTCCCGACTCGCTGGAAGACTACCCTGGCGATAAATGGCGTCGTCCGCCGCTGACTGAAGAAGAACAGCTCATGATGCTCTCCGTTTTCGGCGTAGAACGCGATGCGGTGCCGGAGGGCGAAACGGCTAGAACGATTGCCGCCAGTGACTTGCGCGAGAGTCAGGGGGAGTCCTGGGGTGTGGATCTGTCGCAGGTGAGTGACTGCTTGATGCTGGATTCAATCGAATACCATCTGTTCCCTAATATGTTCATGTTCCCCGGTGTTAACGTGCCCATGGTGTACCGCTTCCGGCCCAATGGTGAGGATGTCGACTCCTGCTTGTTTGATCTGTTGATAATGGAGCCCCTGGCGGATGGCGAGGTGCATCCGGAGCCCCCTGAGCCCATTATGCTTGAGATAGAGCAGTCTTATACAGAAGTTGAAGAACTGGCTTGGCTGGGGTCTGTGTACGACGAGGACACGGGTAACTTGATGCTGCAGCAGCAGGGGCTGAAAGCCACTGGCAAGGCCGGCATTACTCTGGGCAATTACCAGGAAGCTAGAATCCGCAGGTTGCACAAAACGCTGGATGAATACCTGGAAAAGAATCGGGATTAACAATCGGGGCTAGCAATGTCAGACATACAGTACACAGTGGTTGCGAGAGCGGCCGACCTACCCAAAGGCAAAACCCTCTGCGTGACTGTCGATGCGGTTGAAGTATTACTGTGCCATACAGCCGAAGGGTTTTTTGCCGTAGACAACCAGTGTACACACGCTGCTGCGCGACTTTCCGAAGGCAAGCTAAAGGGTCATAGAATTTTGTGCCCTCTGCACAGCGGGGCTTTCGATGTGCGCGATGGCAGTGCATTGACGCGTCCTGCATCCATTGCATTGTCCACTTATCCCGTCCGCCTGGAAGGCGATGGCATATTGATAGCGTCTTCATCCGATCCCCAGACGGCACCCCAGACGGCACCCCAGACTAAGATAGGACGGTAGGGTATGGCCCAAACGACACGTGAAGAGAGTTTCGCCGACGGCACGTCACCGCGCACGTCCAAGCGTGCGCGCCTGGATAAAGCGCGCTATACCTCCCGCGATGTCGTTGCTGCTGAATGGAGTGGTATCTGGACACGCAGCTGGCTTTTTGCCGGTCTGCTGGCGGATCTGCCCGATCCCGGGGATTTTTTCCTGTTCGAAGTAGGCCGCGAATCTATTGTTGTGCTGCGCGACGATGGTGGTGAGATCAGGGCCTTCTACAATGTCTGCCAGCACCGCGGTAACCGCATCTTTTCCAGTGCAAGTGGCAGCGTTAACCGCGTGTCCTGTCCTTACCATGGGTGGACCTATGGGTTAGATGGCTCGCTACAGGATATTCCCGACGAACAACTTTTCTGTCCCGCGGTTGATAAGTCCAGTCACTCATTGAAGCCGGTGAATTTCGCCACGTGGGCAGGCATGGTTTGGATCAATATGGATCCAGAGGCGATGCCCTTGGAACAGTATCTGGGCGTGATGATGGACAATCTCGCACCATTTCACTTTGAAAATATGCAGCTTGCGCAGCATCAGACCGTGTTATTGGATGCCAACTGGAAAACCACCCGGGATAACTTTCTGGAGCAGTACCACGTTGACTTTATACACCCGCAACATGCGACGCTGGTGGACTGCTGTAACTCCACCAATATCCTATGGCCCTATGGTCATTCAGCCACGATGGTACAGGGTTATGTCACCAACTCGCGTTATCCCACGCCGGACAAAACGCCAGATCACCTGGTGGAGCTGTTGCAAGGTATTGGTCTGGACCCAGAAGATTTTAATGGCCGGGTAGCGGATATTCGCCAGGTCGTGCAGCAGCACAAACGCAAGGTTGGCGCGCAGTTGGGCTTTGATTATGCCGGACTCAGTGATGATCAGGTCACGGATGTATGGCAGTACGATATCTTCCCCAATACGTTTATGACCATACAAGCAGAGGAGTTGTGGATATTCGGCCCACGACCTCATCCAACAGATCCAGACAAGTGCTACTTCGACAAATGGACGCTGCAAGTACCCTCGGAGCTGGCCTGCGACAACGAACGGGGGCTGACGCTGAATCCGCGGCTAATGGTTTCGCAGGAGGATGAGCGGCCTGAGCACGAAGTGTTTACGGCACAAGACGTGATAGCAGGGCAACACTCGCTGACGATTACCCTTGATCAGGATATTTATTATCTTGCGGATATGCAGGCGGGCATGCACTCGCGTGGATTTGATTCGGCGCTTTTAAACGAGGAAGAAGTGCGCATTCAGCATTTTCATGACTGGGTGGATGCCTGCCTTGGCGACGCGTAATTCGGGCTACGAATTACAATAGATACAGTCCTGCGCCAACTGCAGCTCCGAGCCGGCTCCAGCTCAACTTAACCCAGTACTTCGTGCAACTGCCGATGCATGTTCTGCACACCGGGTTCATTCTTGCCAACCAATACTTTGCGTTCGATGCCCGCCGCCAGGCCGCGGTGGATTTTATCCACCAAGGAATAATCCTCGGCGACAGCAACATCATTGATCATTTGGAAGTAGTTTTCATACTCCTGCCGCTGCTCGTCACTGGCGGGTTTCTCGGGCAAAAACATACTGTGATAGACCACTGAACGATCGGGTGTAACCGGGTACACGCGCCATGTCTGGAAGTGATCCTCGACGACGAAGATGACGGTATTGGGGAAGATGTAATTCACAAAGGAGCTGTGCGCGCGGGGATCCCAGTCTGCTTCGGGTATGTCTTTGAGTTCGTTGATCGACAGGGCGGGTGAGCCCATAGAATGATTGCGACCATACTGCTCGTAGGTGGCCGTATTGCTGTAGGCCATCTGGGCAATGCTGTTGGGGTGCAAATACTCGAAGTGGTAGTACTCGTGAAACGTGTCCATGTTCAGCTTCCAGCTGAAATTTGTCGACACTTGCTTGGCGCCAAGGTAGTAGTGGTCTTCGAAACCAAAGCCGCACAGGCGTTTTTGTATACCGCCCAGCGTCTCATCGATATCAAAGCTCAGTTCGGGATTGGGCATCACAAAAATCATGCCGTGCTTTTCCTGTACGTCCAGTTTGCGTAGGCCAAGAGAGTCGCGATCTATGCTGTCGAAGCCTTCATTGCCGAAAGGCACACCGATTAGCTGACCCTCAAGATCGTATGACCAGCCGTGATAGGGGCAGGAGAACATACGTCCTTTCTTTGCCGTGCCGTGATCGCATTCGTTCAGTGGAGCGCCACGGTGGGAGCAGATGTTGACGAAGGCATTGAGGCCGCCGTCAGCGCGTCGCACGATCAGTATTGGTACGCCGGTATCATCAAAGGCGAAGTAGTCCCCGGTGCCGGGCACGATGCAACTGGGCCCCACAAATTGTGGGTAGTTGCGAAAAAGTTCATTTTTTTCCCGCTGGAACAGGGCCGGGTCGGTGTACTCGCTGACATCCAGTTCCATTACGCTGTCGGTCAGGTGTGTGGTGTTGTTCGCCACCAGACCCATAAGCGTTTTGATTTCTTCGACCAGTTGCTCTCGATGCATGGCAATTCTCCGGCAACTAGCCGCTAGTAGGGAAGGGGTGGAATAAGTGGACTCTAGTTTAGAGTCCCAGTACCATTTTCGAGATTATGTTGCGTTGAACTTCCTGGGAGCCTCCGAAAATCGAGGCGGCGCGATTGTTAAGGTAGCGCGGTACAACCGAGCTGGTGAAATCTTCGCGTACGGGATAGCCGCCGGCTACAGGATTCATGGCTATGCCGGTATAACCCAATACCTCAACGCAGAGCTCATTGATCGCCTGTTCCAGCGAGACAGCGGTGAG
>JBLFXU010000308.1:0-4020 GCA_047609575.1 Bacteroidia bacterium
ACGTCGCCAGTCGAGCCTGTACGTTTTTTGGCGGTCCCCGGTGACACGCTTGCGCTCGTGCTCCACGCTCCGAGCCCCATGAATATTTTCAAACTGAACGATCGTCAACTCTGGCGGGCTCTTGCTTCTGACCGCCTGTCTGGTAAGATGCCGCCTCTTTTTTGAGCTGGCCCTAATCAGGACAGCCCATTCTCCGCCAAATCAGGTGCGGTGCCCGACACAAGATCGGGTGGCGGTGCCAATAATCAGGAGCTTAACATGCAAGCGGAAATTCACCCCAAGTACGATACTGTGACTGCAACATGCAGCTGCGGTAACAGCATTCAGACACGATCCACTCTGTGTGAAGATTTTCATGTTGACGTGTGTTCGCTGTGCCATCCTTTCTACACGGGCAAGCAGAAGATTGTCGATAGTGGTGGCCGAGTAGATCGCTTCAAGAAGCGATTCGGCAATCGCGGCACCAGCGGCGCCAGCGCCAAGTAGAATCGCCGCCTCAAGCGGAAGATCGAAAAACCGGCCACTGTCCGGTTTTTTTTCGCCCGTCGCCGGCAGCACCCAAAGGGACAGGCTGCAGTCTTGTTACCAAGGGTCCTTTTCTATATGCTCGTTGACCTTTTCCAACCCCGCAAGTATCGCGCTTTGCGCCATCGGCACAGGCCATTTCAATGTCAAAAGATATAAGAGAAGCAGCTCTCAAATACCACGCTGAACCCGTTCCGGGAAAAATTTCTACGGAGCTCACCAAACCGGCAGAAACCCAATGGGATCTGTCCCTGGCTTATAGCCCGGGTGTTGCAGAACCCTGTCGCGAAATCGCGGCGGATCGGTCAGCGGCCTATAAGTACACGGGCAAAGGTAATCTTGTTGCGGTCATTAGTAACGGCACCGCGGTGCTAGGCTTGGGTAATCTGGGGGCTTTGGCCAGCAAACCCGTTATGGAGGGCAAGGCGCTACTGTTCAAGCGGTTTGCCAATATCAATGCTGTTGATATCGAGGTCGAAACCGAAGACGCGCAGCTGTTTATCAATACGGTTGCCTCTATTGCTTCGAGCTTCGGTGGCATCAACCTTGAAGATATAAAGGCGCCTGAGTGTTTTGAGATAGAAAAGGCCCTGATTGAGCAGTGTGACATACCGGTTTTTCACGATGACCAGCATGGCACCTCTATTGTGACAGCAGCGGGGCTTATCAATGCACTGGAGATTCAGGGCAAGCGTTTAGAAGATGCCGTCGTGGCCTGCCTTGGAGCGGGATCTGCCGCTATTGCCTGCATGCGCCTATTGGTTAGCCTTGGCGCGCGCCGTGAGAATATTTTCATGCTGGATCGTCGCGGTGTGATCTACACCGGCCGTGAGGGCATCAATGAATACAAAGCAGAGTTTGTTAACGATACAGACAAGCGCAGCCTGATGGACGCGGTTACCGGCGCGGATGTCTTTGTTGGACTGTCAGGGGCAGACCTGCTGACACCAGAGATGTTGTTGGCTATGGCAGATCGCCCGGTCGTTCTGGCTTGCTCCAACCCGGACCCTGAAATCAGTCCTGAGCTGGCCAAGGCCACTCGTGATGACTTGATTATTGCTACCGGACGCTCTGATTACCCGAATCAGGTAAATAATGTGCTGGGCTTCCCTTTCATTTTCCGCGGCGCGCTGGATGTGCGGGCTTCGCGCATTAATGAGGAAATGAAGAAGGCCTGTGTGTATGCGCTCTGTGCGCTGGCCCATGAGCCTGTTCCGGCTGAAGTGCTAAAAGCCTGTGACCTCAAAGAGTTGGAATTTGGGCCTGATTACATCATTCCCAAGCCCATGGACAGCCGTTTGCTCACGTGCATTGCGCCTGCCGTGGCACAGGCTGCAGTCGACACGGGTGTAGCGCGTTTGCCGCTGCCAGAGAATTACGCCGATTCCTTGTAGTTGGTTTTTTGCCGGCTTCACCGCCGGCTTCACGCCTAGAAAATATCGTCGATCAGGTCGTCCAGCGGGCTACCGTCTGCTGGCTGCCCATCTGCACGGGTACTCTGCTGTGGCACGAACTCCTCGCGAAAATACTCAAAGATAGTGCCCGACTGGCCGTTAGCCGCTAACTTGCCGGTCACTGGATCTATACGTACGTTAATAACGCCTGCCGGCAGCGGGCGCTCCACATGCGGTCTGCCAGCCAGGGCATGCGCCATATAATCTATCCAGATGGGCAGTGCCGCTGTGCCGCCAAATTCCTTGCGACCCAGGGGGGTATAGTTATCGAAGCCCACCCACGTTGTGGTCACCACTTCCGGGTTGTAGCCCGAGAACCACGCGTCCATGGGGCCGTTGGTGGTGCCGGTCTTGCCCGCAATATCCCGCCGTTTCAGCACCAGTGCCCGCCGCCCTGTGCCGCGGGTGATGACATCCTTGAGCATGCTGTCGATGATGAAGTTGACTCGTTCATCCATGACACGCGGCGCTACTGGAGGGCGTCTCTGCGTGGCTAGTTCTCCTGCGAGAATCTGCTCCATGCTCAGTTCTTGCACTGCGAGATTGTCTCGCGCAGCGTCATCCTCACAGGATTTGCAGACGGTCAGGGGCTCCGCCTGGTACAGAACCTCCCCGTCCAGGCTTTCGACTCTGGCAACGAGATAGGGCTCCACCTTGTAGCCGCCGTTGGCCAGTACGGCGTAGCCGGTGGCCACTTCGAGTGGGCTCATGGCATGTGTGCCCAGCGCCAGTGACAGGTCTGGCGTGAAATCGGCGGTATCGAAGCCCAGTTGGGTGATGTAGTTGATCAGATTGTCTGCACCCAGACGCTGCAGCAGGCGGATTGATACCAGATTTCGCGATTTGGTCAGGGCCCAGCGCAGCCGTGTAGGGCCATAAAACTTGCCACCGTCATTTTCGGGCCGCCAGATGTCCTCCAGGGCGCGATCCTCCAGCACGACTGGCGCATCATTGATCAGCGTGGCGGCGGTAAAACCCGCTTCCAGCGCCGCACTGTACACAAAAGGTTTGAAGTTGGAGCCAGGCTGGCGCATTGCCTGCGTGACCCGATTGAACTTGCTAAGCTCGAAGCCCATGCCGCCGACAATGCTTAGAATCGCGCCATCTTTTGGGTCCAGTGACACCAGGGCTGATTGGGCGGCTGGCACCTGATAAAGCCGCAGTGCGTTCTGCTCATCGCGCGCCACGCGAATCATGTGACCTACCGCGAGCACCTTTTCTATATTTGATGGTCTTGGACCGACTCTGTTTTCACCGCGGTACGGCGCCGCCTGTGCGATGCCATTTTCCCAGGGCACCAGTTCAGTACTGCCGTCGGTTAGCAGTACCAGGGCTCCTTCTTCGTGCAGTTCTTTGACCACCGCCGGCTCCAGGCCCGCGATGACGGCGGTGTTTTTGAGCGTTTCGCGCCACTTCTCATCGGAAGCATTGGGTGGCAGACGACGTTCCGGCCCGCGGTACCCATGCCGTTCGTCGTAAGTGATCAGGCCTTTGATGAGCGCGCTGCGTGCTCTGCGCTGCAAGTTGCCATCGATAGTCGTGTAGACATTGTAGCCGTTGGTGTACGCCCCCATCCCATAGCGGTTGAGTATTTCCTGTCTAGCCATCTCAGCAGCATAGTGTGCCGAAAAGCTCAGCTGTGCCCCATGGTGTTGCGCGCTGACAGCCACCTTGCTGGCATTCTCGTACGCTGCTGTATCAATGTAGCCCAGGTCCCGCATGCGACCGAGAATCCAGTTGCGGCGATCCTTCCCGGCTTGCGGGCCGCTGATTGGATTATTGCGAGATGGCGCCTTGGGTATACCCGCCAACATGGCGTGCTGGGCCAGGTTGAGCTCGTGCATACTTTTGCCGTAATAGACCTGGGATGCGGCCTCAAAGCCGTAGGACCGGTGGCCCAGAAAGACCCGGTTGAAGTAGAGCTCGAATATCTCTTCCTTGGAAAGACGGCGCTCGATTTCGATAGCCAGCAGTATCTCGTTAAATTTCCGAATAAAGGTTCGATCCAGAGAGAGGAACTAATTGCGTGCCACCTGCATGG
>JBLFXU010000309.1:0-3988 GCA_047609575.1 Bacteroidia bacterium
GGCTACTTCGTACTACAATGGCGCTTTTTACGTGGAGTGTGAAAGGATGATCTGGCGGCTTGTCTCGCTCGCCCTTGGTTTTTCTCTTGCTGGTGTGGCGCTCGTCATGGGTGCGCAGGAACAAGAGGTCAATGCCGTTGTGGATGAGCGTGAGTTTTCTCGGTTTGCGCGAACAGTGCTTTATTTGCAGGGTGCAGATGCTGCTATCCGTTCCGAGTTTGCCGTTCTGGCAATTGATCGCTTACAACACGTGTACATCGCTGAGGCGGAATTGGCCCGCGACGAATTTTCCAGGACACAAGAAGACGTTGAGTTGCTTGGTTGGTCTGCAGCGGTTGAGCAGTATGCTGCGCAGTTGCCCGAGTTGTCGGAAAAGGTGGGGCAGGGTGCATCGGTGCTCATCAGCGGCGGTGGCATGGAGGGTGTTGCGATGGAGGTGGAGGGCAGGATGCTATTGCTGGTACACCCCCGCCCGGACCATCAGGGTGCGTTTGAGCGAGATCTGTTGCACCTGTTTTGTGGGCGGCAGCCCTGTGAGGAGTTCACCCCTGGGTCGCAGCCGGTGGCTGCGATTCCTGTGTCCAGGGCCACGGTCGAACCAGACTGGACTTTCACCGCCGATGGGGCCGTCTGCGCCCACGTTGGCATTAAAGTGGTGTTTACACAGCGCACAAATCTTGCCGGTCTGCGGCGTCTTTGTCGCCAATTACTCCACGAGATTCTGACTTTGTCAGACGAGATCGCCTGGCAGGGCCGCTATTCTGTGGCGATTGCTTGGCAGGGTTTGTCCATTATGGCCACCGCACGTCGACCGGAGCATCGGGTACAGCTCAATGCTGCGGGTGATTCCGTGTTGCTAGTTGCGCCGATACTGCACGGTAGTGCCGGTCTGCTCACCGAGTTGGCGCCCTGGATGAGAGCACGGCAGGCCGGCGATAAAGCGGAGCTTGTATTGGCAGCGACGAAGTACGGCTGGAAGTAAGGCGCTTGACGGGTTCGTAGCCTACGACCCTATATTGCACTGATTTTTTGAGTATCTTGGATAGTTTTGCGGATCTTGGATAGTGCAGGGCAGCAAGTGCGCCGGCTCTGCCTGACCTGAATAATTAGAAGGCGGTATTTCGTATTATGGACTCCCCTAAAGACGACAGCCTGGCTGTCCCAGTTGGCCTTAGTGACCAGGAGCAGGAACGTCTCGGTCGTATCGCAGATGAATTGCGCGACGGCATAGAGAGCCTGAAAGATGTGGGACCGGCGGTCAGTATATTCGGTAGTGCCCGGTCAACCCCCGATTCCTGGGAGTATCAGAGCGCGCGGCGCCTGGCGCGGGCGTTATCGGCAGAAGGTATCGCTGTGATTACTGGAGGTGGTCCCGGCGTGATGGAGGCGGCCAATTTGGGTGCGACAGAAGAGGATGGCATTTCTGTTGGCTTGAATATCGAGTTGCCACACGAGCAACTCGCCAATCCGTATCTCGATATTGATCTCGACTTTAGATACTTTTTTACGCGGAAATTTTTGCTCATCCGCTATGCCGTTGGTTTTGCGGTTTATCCGGGCGGCTTCGGCACGATCGATGAGTTGTTTGAGCTGCTTACGCTTGTGCAAACTGGGAAGTTGCCACCTGTGCCAATCGTGCTAGTGGGAAGTGACTACTGGGATGGCCTTTATCAATGGATGGTCGCGCGTCTGCGTGCCGGCGCCTATATTGCCGAAGGCGATTTGGACTATCTGCAGATTGTTGATGGGGAGGATGAAGCGGCAGCCATTTTATTGCAGGGGCACATGGCTAGCAGCGGCTAAAGGCAATGCCGGGCACTGAATGCCATCACCGCATTATTTGCTGAATTTCTTTACCGCGCTGAGCAGTTGTCTGCAAGTAATCTGGCCGATTAGCTTGCCGTCTTCCACTACGGGTGTGCGACGCTTGTTGCTGCGCAGCATATCCTGTGCAACGGCTACAATATCTTCACTGGGATGCACGACGATAAGGTTTTCGGCGGTCATGTGTTCGCTCACGGCGCCGATGCCACTGTCGTTGTAGACCGCGCCCAGCATAGCGCGCAGGCAGTCCATCTCCGATAGTATGCCGACCAGAGTTGCATCACTTTCGACCACGCACACCCCGGAAATCTTGTTATCGATGATGACCTGCATGGCATCCACAATATTGTCACCCGGGCTTACGGTCACCGGGTTTTTCAGCATATAGTCGCGCAGGTTCACTGATCGCAGCATTGGCACCTCACGTACACGAATTAGGGTGAATGTAGTCAGAGTATAGACCTAAATTTGAGATTGGGCGCGGCGCGGCAACGGCCCTGTTGGGTCAGTCCGGCGCACGGCGGTTAAAAACGGGGTATTGGGACATTTAACCACTCCATGAACATAGCTTCACTCACTAGTGGCGAGGTGCTGATTTGAAGACCTTGCTATTGCTGCGTCACGCCAAGTCTGCCTGGGATATACCGGGTCTTGCCGACAGGGAGCGTGGACTGAAAAAGCGCGGCATCCGCGAGGCATCGCTGATGGGAGCAGCGCTGGTGGATCGAGTCTTACCGGACAGTATTTATGTGAGTTCGGCGCGTCGGGCGCAACTAACGCTTGAGGGTTTTGCTGTGGGTTGGCCTGGGCTATTGAATGTGTCCACCCATACAGATGAGACACTGTATACGTTCTCCGTCGATGACCTGTTCGAGTGGCTGGCCGCAAGGCCGTCTTGTAAAGACTCGGTCCTGCTTATTTCCCACAACCCTGGAATGACCGATCTGGTCAACCTTCTGGCCGGGGAATATTGGCTGGATAACGTGCCTACGGCCGGTTATGTAGAAATGCGCCTGCACATTGACCAGTGGCGGCAAGTGATGCAAGGTTGCGCAGAGGTTGCTTATACCCTGTTCCCAGGGGAGCTTCCCAGCCGTTGAACTCGGAGCCCACTATGCACCGCATCCTGTTTGCTACATTTTCCGCACTGCTTTTTCTTACACTGCCAGTATCTGCCGGTGAGGGCGCCGCCGAGCGGTTGGCCGAAGCTGTGCGTTTCAAGACCATTAGTTATCAGGACCGAACCCTGATCGACTACGCTGAGTTCACACGTTTTCATAGTTTCCTGCGAGAGTCATTCCCACGGGTTTTCTCGACGCTCGAGGTAGAAACAGTAAGCGATCACAGTCTTTTGATGCGCTGGCCCGGAGCTGACAATAGCCTTGAGCCTGTCCTGTTTACTGCGCATATGGATGTCGTGCCCATTGAGCCTGGGACCGAGCAGGACTGGCCGCAACCACCTTTTGCCGGTGTGATAGCAGATGGCAACATTTATGGGCGCGGCACGCTGGATGATAAACAGGGCGTTATGGGTTTGCTGGAGGCGACAGAATCGCTGTTAGCGGAGGGCTTCGCGCCGGAACGGACACTGGTGCTTGCCTTTGGTCACGATGAAGAAATCAGCGGTAGGGACGGCGCCGTGAGTATTGCCAGGCTGATGCGCAGTCGCGGTTGGCATTTTGCCTGGATGGTTGATGAGGGGGGCATGCTGATCAGCGACCATCCCATGTTGCCAGGCAAGACAATGGCAATCATCAATATTGCTGAGAAAGGCTATCTCACCTTAACGCTAGTCGCAAAAGGGCAGGGGGGGCACTCTTCACGGCCGCCTAAAATCAGCACCATTGGTCGTTTGTCTGCTGCTCTTGCGCGACTGGAGCGCAATCCTTTCCCCGCGCGTCTGGTTGGGCCCGTTCGTGCCATGCTTGAAAGTATGGCGCCGCATATGGATCAGCCTGAGAGGTTTGTGTTCTCCAATCTATGGCTGACTGAGGGTATGGTGGCGAAGCAAATGGCAGAGAGCCCGCTGACCCAATCCTACGTCCGTACTACGACGGCGTTAACCATGTTCAATGCCGGAATTAAGGAAAACGTCGTGCCGCAGCGTGCGGAGGCCAAGGTTAACTTTCGCCTCTTGCCTGGAGATACCGCCGATAGCGGGGTA
>JBLFXU010000310.1:0-3967 GCA_047609575.1 Bacteroidia bacterium
CGTGGGGAAACCATAGGTATCGTAAAGCTTGAAGACGACTTCACCGGGAATCACCGACCCTTCAAGTCCGGCCAACGACTCCTCAAGAATTTGCAGGCCGTTATCCAGCGTTTTAGCAAACTGTTCCTCTTCCAACAGCAGTGCCCGCTCCACTTGTGGTTGCAGCCTGGCAAGGTCGGGGTAGGCCTCACCCATCTCATTAACCAGTGTGGGTACCAGCTTGTAAAAAAACGGGCCCACGGCTCCGAGCTTGTTGCCGTGGCGAACAGCCCTGCGAATAATGCGCCGCAATACATAGCCTCTGCCCTCGTTACCGGGCATAACACCATCGACTGCCAGGAAAGCGCAGGACCGAATATGGTCGGCAATCACCCGCAAGGAATTCTCTTGCAGGTTTTTCACCTTGAGAATTCGGCCAGCCTCGGCAATGAGTGACTGGAACAGGTCTATCTCGTAGTTGCTGTGCACATGCTGCATAACCGCTGCGATGCGCTCCAGGCCCATACCGGTATCGACCGAGGGCTTGGGTAGATCGTGCATCTCACCGCTGGAATCGCGGTTGAACTGCATGAACACGAGGTTCCAAATTTCGATATAGCGGTCCATGTCTTCGTCTGGCGAACCAGGAGGGCCGCCCGGCACATCTTCGCCATGGTCGTAAAAAATTTCCGAGCAGGGACCACAGGGACCGGTATCGCCCATCTGCCAGAAGTTATCCTCCTCCAGGCGCGAGATGCGCTCCTTGGGAAAACCGATTTCGTTGATCCAGATCTGCTCCGCTTCATCATCCGACACATGCACCGTCACCCACAGACGCTCTGGCGGCAGGCCCAGCGTAACGGTGAGAAACTCCCAGGCGAAACGGATGGCGTCGTGTTTAAAGTAATCGCCAAAGCTGAAGTTTCCGAGCATTTCAAAGAAGGTGTGGTGACGTGCGGTATAACCAACGTTTTCCAGATCGTTGTGCTTGCCACCGGCACGCACACAGCGCTGGCTACTGGTTGCCCGCACATAAGAGCGCGAGTCCGTGCCCAGGAACGTGTCCTTGAACTGGACCATCCCGGCATTAGTGAACAGCAGCGTCGGATCATTACCGGGTACCAGCGGACTGCTGGCCACACGGGTGTGGTCCTGTTGTTCAAAATAGGCCAGGAAGGCCTCGCGAATTTCTCCGGTCTTCATAGTGTGTCTCAGTTAATCTGGAATAGCGGTACTAATATAGGTACTAGTATTGGCGAAACAGGCCACCCGTCTAGCCGATGCCGAATTTTTTTCCGGCAAGTACATGCACGTGCAAATGAAAGACGGTCTGTCCCGCCTCTTCACCGTTGTTCACGACAACGTTGAAGGCATCGTCTACGCCCAGCTGCTGCGCCATTTTATTGGCAACAAGCAGCAGGTGCCCCAACAAGGTCTGATCCTCCGGCTGGGCATCGACCAAACGCGGTATACAGCGTTTGGGGATTACCAGTACATGTACCGGCGCCTGGGGGTTGATATCGTTAATGACGATACAGTGGTCGTCTTCGTAGAGGAACTCACTGGGAATGTCACCACGGATGATCTTGCCGAAAATAGTGTCTTCAGACATCCGTTGTTATCCCAGTTTCTCATCTGCGGTGAGCTGCCGTGCTTCAGTTTCCAGCATTACTGGAATGTCATCGCGCACGGGATACGCCAGGCCAGAGGCCTTGCAGATCAGTTCGTTTTTTTCTTCATCGTAGGTAACCGGGGCCTTGCTGACTGGGCACACCAGAATACTGAGCAGTTTTTTATCTATCATTACCATCTCGGACGGCAAAAAGCGGAACGTCATTATACGGTCTTTTGTTCGCCTTGGGCACGGGTTGGACCGTGAAACTATGGCTTGGCCGGAACAGGCGTATCAGGCATGGGGGGAACCAGCAGCTGAGGGTCGATACGCTCACCCCGCCAACTCATGCGCCAGTCCAAATGGGGGCCGGTAGCCCTGCCACTGGCACCCACCTCACCCATCAGCTCGCCGGTGGCCACCTCTTGCCCAACCGCCACCGAGACCTTGCTCAAATGCAGGAAAGACGAGGACAGTCCGTAGCCATGATCCAGAATAATAGTGCCGCCAGAATAAAACAGGTCAGACTCGGCAAGGGTCACCACACCCCCAGTGGGGGCGGTCACCGGGTGGCCTTTAGGCACCGCCACGTCAACCCCGTAATGCGGGCTGCCCGGCGTGCCGTTGTAGTACCGCTGACTGCCATAGACACCGGAAATGGGCCCCTGTGCCGGCCAGACAAAACCGGCCAGTGCATCCTCCAGCAACTCGGGATTCTCAATCTGGCGACCCTTGGCTGCCTGCACCAAAGCGCGCTCCCTGGCGATCCGCGCCTGCCGTTCTGGCGGTGGTGTCACTGTTTGCTGTGGCACACCTTCCACGCGCTGGATGCGATATTCACGTGCAGCAACGGCCAAATCCTGCTTGCAGAGCGCATTTTCGGGTCCATTTACGAGCACCTCCAGCTGCGCGATGGCAGGCGCATTCCTACCGAAGCCAGCAAAGGTGGTGCCATCGGCCAGCACCGTGAGGGCTTTCCCATCCAGGGTGACGCGACTTCCAGGTGCAACCTGCCCCCAGATCAAGCCGCCCTGCTGCAGGCCGCCTTGCCACTGCACACACTCGTCGGCGCGGGCTAAACCTGCCAACACGCTGCCAGCAAGCACAAGGCCTATAACACTAAGCCTGTGCATTGTATGGGTTCCTGAGTCTGTCATCTGCGCCTGCCATCATTGTCTGGTAAATTCCGGGGGGTGCTCACTTAATTAACGAGCAGCCCGGATTATCGTTCTTTCTATCAGCGCTATTGCCCGTAGTCCAGATAGTAGTACACAAACCGGTCCAAAAATAAGCTCCGCAAGAAGCCCAGCGGGATGTCCTTGGCAGCCAGCTCCGATAGAATGGCGCGCATGGGACGTTATCGACCACCAAGACAGCGCGGTTCGCGCTACATCACCCCCGAGGGCGAACAAGCCCTGCGCGAGGAAGTACATCAATTGTGGAAGGTAGAAAGACCACAGGTTACAGAAGTAGTACACGAGGCAGCCAAGAATGGTGACCGCTCAGAGAACGGCGATTACATCTATGGCAAACGCCGGCTGCGTGAAATTGACTCGCGCGTGCGCTTTCTCAACAAGCGTCTGGATGAACTGGAGGTAGTAGAACGAGCGCCAGGGAATACCAATAAGGTTTTTTTCGGAGCCTGGGTAACACTGGAAGACGCAGCGGGTGAAGAGCAACGCTGGCGCATTGTGGGCCCCGACGAGTTCGATTTAAAAAGCCGCAAGCTCAGTATGGACTCACCCATGGCAAAGGCATTGATTGGCAAGCAGCTGGACGACGAGGTGAAGGTTGCCACCCCTTCGGGTGAACAGATTTACTACGTTACTGGCATCACTTACGCCGTTTGATCAGGCTTGTCTTCATGTTTGTCTTCACGTTTGCCAACTGAACGCCTGCGTCTACGATGCAGCCACCACATGGCGAGCCCACTGCGGGTAATGCAGATCAGCAAAATACCTACCAAAGCAACCAGCAGAACACCGAAGCGACCCGCTATTATGCCGCTGTGTAAATCGAGCAGTAGTCGTTCCCAACTCAGCCACTGCTGCGCCGCAGGAATGGCACTGATGACTGAGCTGACGGCAGACGTCGGCTCAGCAGGCTCAGTCAGGCTTGGGTTGAACAGCCTAGGGCGCCATGCCCGGGACATAGCCATTGGTAGTACAAGGCAGGGATGAATCGCAGGTATCGACAAAGCGTCCCTCCCCTTCGGGCATCAGGAACGCAGACTTCTGCGCCTGGGCAAGCGGGTCTTTACGCGGAAGACTATGGGGATCATCACCAAAGTCCGGCTCGAAAGGAGACAGGTTGAGCGAAGGCGGCGCCGCCGTGCCACCGTCTATCGCACCGCCTCCTAAGGGACCATCATCCCAA
>JBLFXU010000311.1:0-3943 GCA_047609575.1 Bacteroidia bacterium
GGCCTCCAATTGAGTACAAACCAGGTTGGCGGTGATCACATCCTCATCGGTTAAATTTTCCACCAATTCGCCTATAAGAGTCGTCTTACCGGTGCCGGGGCGACCAGTAATCATGACAAATCCCTCAGCCCGCTTCAGCGCATAAGCCATATAGGCTCGAGCTTTCGCATAGCCGCTGTGCTCATAACAGAATCGGTGGTCAGGACTCAGGCGAAAGGGTTCCGCCCGCAGACTGTAGAAGACCTCGTACATAGAAATACATCACTTACTTTTCGCGGTCAGAAAAGGAGCTTCACAGACTTATCCGGCCTTTGCAAGGCACTTTACGGTTACCCTTGGAGGCATTTTTGTCTAAACTGGGACGCGCGTACCCCATTGTCCTCGCGGGCTCCGCGCCGGGTAGCATAAGACGTACAGTTATAAGGAGAACACCATGCTGAAAAACCTGTCTCTGGCTGGAACAATTGCGGGCATTGCAGGCGCTCTGATTTGCGTAGGCGCTGGCCTGGGCAGAGTGCTCGGGATGTTTTACCTGGCAGGCTTTCAAGCTACCACCATATTTTCTGTTGGTGTTGGCTTGATGGTATTCGCGTGCATGGTAAAACTCGACAGCCTGATTGATCAGGATAAATCCACCTGAGCCCGACGCCTCTTCATCTGCACAACAACACTCGACTGCTTATCTTGAACAGCCCTGGAGCGTGCCTCGGTAAGGCAAGAAGCGACGTAGCTGTCAAGAATCTTTACGGTCAGTAGGCCATTCAGGCCAAACTGAGGCTGACCAATACAAGAAAAATCCTCTATCTTTTTGATTTTTAAGGTTTTTATTGTGTTATGGTATGCTTATTGCATAATACTCGATGCGGCTCGCTGAACAATTGCTGTGACTCGCTTCACAGACAGAAGGCTGGGGGGTTTTGACATCACCGAAGCGATGGTACGGTGGGTTGTGTGAGCTATATTTCTAGTAGTAGATTGACTGTCAGCACGGCAGAGATGCAACTAGCAGTTCAACTTTGGGGGGTATCTTGGACAAGGAATCTGACAATTACGGCAAAAATGCGGTGCCGGAGAGCAGGGAAGTCGCTCCGGAGCAATTGCCTGATCCCGGCCGACGCCGGTTTTCCCGCGGCGCCATTGTGGGCAGCGCAGTCCTGCTATCCCTGGGGAATCGAGCAGCCTGGGGAGGCAATCATATTGTCGGATGTATGTCTGTGCCCACCCTGAACTCGTTCAACCCCGCTACGGGCATGTTTATCTCAGCACCCGTAGGCACTATGCGGCCTAGCCACAACGAAGGTCTTGCCAGAAAAATCCACGATGTTGCAGATGCACCGGACTTCCTTGATTCTAAAGGGAAGTGGTCCACCTGCGAACACCCGAATGAGACCGATAGCATCTGCCTTGTCAAGGGTAGCTGCAACTGAGCACTGTGGGCCCTGCCACCAGGGCCCTACCCGATACTCCCGTAACCTTTGTAGCCACACTTGCAGGCATCTGAAATAATGCCTGCCTGTATTTGCTCGGAAACTATCAGCTGATTTTATGAAGTGGCGACTGGCATCCAGGGGGTTATTCTACGACGCCAGCGAAGGCTCCGTTGTGTACTACGACTGTGACAGCGGTGATACACACTTGCTAAGTGAGTTTGCGGCCTGCATCCTGCGTCAGTTCGACAATAATGCTCTGGGTATTGCGCAGTTGATCAAGGCCGTGCGGGTAGTAGGTGATAGTGATCCCGAGCTGGAAAGCGCCGTTCTGTCAGCACTGGATGAACTAGCCTCAATGCACATACTGAAATCACTCTAAATGAAGCGTCTTGGTGAGCTCAGCGACACCCAATTGCTGCATCGTCTGGCTACAGACGGCCTACCACTGCAAGTTGGGCCTTACATCTACAACATTCAATCCGACATTCCTGCTATTCGTCAGGGAATACAAACTCTCTACGGCGACTTCCCATTGGGCAGCGAAGAACGCTACGTCGATTACGCAGTCAGCATGTCCAGCCGCAATGTCTGGCAGCGCCTGCGTGGTGAGGCCGAATTCCAGTTTGATAAAGCCAGTCCCTTCGGTCCAATTCCACGCGGCCAAGCCTATGCTTTTCTAGAATGGGGAATGAACTGGTGCGTTTCACTACAGACAAACGAGTATCTGAAACTACATGCCGCTGTCGTTGCTCGCGACGGACTAGCAGTGATTATGCCCGGGGTCCCAGGTGCCGGCAAAAGCACGCTCTGCGCTGCCCTGGGACTGAGCGGATGGCGGGTGCTGTCTGATGAGCACGCCCTGATTCCTCCAGGCAGTCAGGAGGTGGTTCCGGTCTATCGTCCCGTAAGCCTCAAAAATGAGAGCATTGATGTCATACGATCCTTCTCTAGCGACGCGGTATTCGGACCCCGCAGCGAAGAAACTCACAAAGGGGTGGTTGCACACGTGAAGGCAGATATTGCGCCCGACACCCACGAACAACATCCATTACCGGTTGGTGCGCTGGTCTTTCCGCGCTATGACCCCGATTCCTCGCAGCATCTTGGTCCACGCCCCAGAGCTGAGAGCTTTCTGTTAGCGGCTTACCATTCCTTCAACTACAGTCTGCTATGCGAACAGGGCTTCGAAGCCATGAAAGTTCTTGTTTCAAATACTGTGTGCTATGACCTTGTTTATCACGACCTGCACTGGGCAGTTGATGCGATGGAGCAACTCGCCGAAGGAGGCATGTCGAGGTGACATTTGCGCTGCAACAAGCCCTATTAAACCCGGCTGCCGTGCCGGGGCTGAGCAATGACGAAATGCACAACCTTGTCGCGCAGGCGCGCAGCTCGCGCCTACTGGCATCTCTGGCTGTTGAGCTCGAAAAAGCTGGCGCCATGCAGCAAATACCCTATGAGGCCAGACGACACTTCGAATCAGCATTACTTGTCCATACCAAACAGCGGCGGGATCTGACCTATGACGCAGAACTCGTGCGCCAGGCGCTCGCAACGGTAGATACACCACTAATACTGTTGAAAGGCGCTGCTTATATGTTGGCAGATTTGTCCGTGGGTCGCGGACGTCTCATTACTGATATCGACATCCTGGTTCGCCGTGACGCACTGGATTCTGCCGAGCAGGCTCTGCAACAACACGAATGGCAAAGTCACACAATCAGTGACTATGACGCCAGCTACTACCGCAGGTGGAGTCATGAAATTCCCGCCCTGTATCACCCAAGGCGCGACACGACCCTGGACGTCCATCACACCATACTACCGCCCACTGCAGCACCTAAGATTAACGCCCAGTTGTTGTTTGAGGAATTACAGGAAGTGCTGCCAGGAATTTACACCCTGTGCCACCGCGATATGGTGATACACAGTGCAACGCATCTTTTCCAGGAAGGCGAGTTTCATCACGGTTTACGCGATGTATGGGATCTTGATCGAATGCTGCGCGATTTCCCTCACAGGGATAAGGATTTCTGGGACACACTGGTTGATCGCGCACGGGAGCTGGATCTGGTCACATCGCTATGGCATGGCCTGAACTATGCCCAGAAGATATTTGCTACACCTATCCCCGCCAACGTCATGCGGAATGCTAGCAGCCCCATGCGAAAATTGCGGCAGCCACTGATGGACTTTCTGTACCTGCGCGCCTTCCGACCCAATCACCCCGACTGCAGACTTGCCCTCACGGGCCCCGCTCTCTATATGCTGTTTGTTCGCTCACACTATCTGCGCATGCCCTTGTACCTGCTGCTACCGCACCTGGTACGCAAGGCATGGATGCGAAAGTCCCAATAATGACTCGATGAAAGAGGGCAAAGCTACAGCCGTTGACGCAGACTAAAGCCGCTTAAACGCGCCAGACGTTCAGGTCCAGTTGCGCCAATTCATCTCGATCGATGACGGACTTAATGTCAATCAATGTACCACCCGGTGCCAGCATGCCACCAAAT
>JBLFXU010000312.1:0-3925 GCA_047609575.1 Bacteroidia bacterium
CACGCCGAGCATTTCGAGCACGATGCGTTGTACATTGTTTTCGGGCTGTGACTCAGTCAGGCCAAGAGAGTTAACCTGCACGCCATAGCGGAAGCGGCGCATTTTTGGATCTTCTACGCCATAGCGTTGCGCAGTGATCTCATCCCACATCCGCATGAAGGCGCGCAGCTTGCAGGTTTCTTCAACAAAGCGAATGCCGGCGTTGACGAAAAACGAAATGCGTCCCACCACTGCTTGAAAGCGGTCCTGCGGTATCTGGCCTGCCGCTTGCACGGCGTCGAGTATCTCTATGGCGGTGCAAAGGGCGTAGGCCAATTCCTGGGTAGGTGTGGCTCCTGCTTCCTGCAGGTGGTAGCTGCACACATTGGTAGGGTTCCACTTGGGAATATGTTCAACGGTGTAAGCTATCAGGTCTGTCGTGAGTCGCACAGACGGTTGCGGTGGAAAAATGTAGGTACCGCGGGAAAGGTATTCTTTGAGCACGTCGTTTTGTGTGGTGCCCTGTAACTGGCTTGTATCAACGCCCTGACGTTCTGCAACGGCCACATACAGCGCCAACAACCAGGGGGCAGTGGCATTGATGGTCATGGATGTATTCATCTGGTCCAGGGGGATCTGGTCAAACAGCAGCTCCATATCACCAATATGACTGATGGGTACGCCGACCTTGCCAACCTCACCACGCGCTAGTGGGTGATCGGAGTCATAGCCGGTCTGCGTAGGCAGATCGAATGCGACAGACAGTCCAGTCTGACCTTTACTCAGGTTGGTGCGATAGAGCTCGTTTGAGGCGCGCGCAGACGAGTGGCCAGAATACGTTCGCATTAACCATTGGCGGTCACGTTGTACAGTCTCTTCAGTCACGATAGCTTCCTCAGCCTGGGCGACGTTTAATCAGCAGGCGTCGTTCAATCTCAAATATTTTATCGGCAATTTTGTCCTTGCCAAGGTCCCGTTTACGGTCTTCCTTGATGAATAAGTCTGTCCCGTATTTTTTTAACGCCTCGCCGGCGCTGATATTTTTCACACCAATCAGTTGCAAGGTGACTATGCCATAATTTTCAGCACCCGGAGCGTCCTCTGTTGCGAGCACGCGGGACAAGGCTCCAATGGTATCGCCGGCAAAAGCGGGCTGTGTGTGATAGCCCTCCGTGAAGCCCAGCTCCCATACAGCATGTTCGCTAACATCGCGGCTTGCGAGCCCATCCAGCCAGGCAAAAACAAGGCCGCCATAGACGATCGGTTCGCCGCTCATTTTCCCCGAAAGGCTACTGGAAAACACTCTGTCAAAGTGCAGGGGATGACTGTTGCCGACATGGTAGGTCAGGGCCATGTGTTCTTCGGTGATGGTGCGGCCATTGCCATGCACAATAATCTGGCCGGGGGTGAAGTCATCAAAATAGGTATTGGGCCCAGTGAGCCCTGCATTAACAGGAGTGTCGTGTAGCGGCAGTTGAAGAACCGCATTTTCCTCACCCGGAAATTCTCGTGAGAATTTTGGTGCCGGTGTGGTCGGTAGGCGATCACCGCGCCAGCCGACAAATATTTTACGCTCGTACTGCAGTACAACCTCATCGCGTTGATTGACACCCACAGTGCGAATCCGTGCGATACCCGGTTTGTCTACGCCGCGATCCTTGCGTTCAATTACGCGTGTGAACGCACGCAACACATCGCCAGGATAGACCGGGCGCAAGAACTGGACCTGGTAATAGCCCAGATTGGCAATGGCCTTTTCGGAGTCGTTCTGGACCCCAAGGGACAACGTCACGTTGAACACCATTTGCGGGCTTGCAGGCAGGTCAGTAAACCCATGTGCTTTGGCATAGTCCACATTCAGGTAAAGCGGATTGGCTTGCATATAGGTGCGCGCAAAGCCGAGCATGTTGCTGGCTGTGAAGGTGAAACCTCTAGGGTGCTCGAATACCTGCCCGGGATCCAACTCGTCGAGATAGCGACCATATTGAGGTTGGCTCACGTGATCCAGCGTTACTGGAATATCCGGTGATAGTTCAGCCTGATCTGTTAGCGATAGCGTAATACTCATGATCTGCGTCCTCAGGCCGCCTGTTTAGCCGCCTGTTCTAGTAGCGCTCTGGTGATAACCTTCAGGGCCAGAGTTTCTTCGGCTCCTTCAAAGATCGAGAGTACTCTGGCGTCGACAAAGTATCGGCTGACGGGTGTTTCCTCTGCATATCCCATACCGCCATGAATCTGCAGCGCTTCGCGCGTTAGCCACTCGGCGGCCTTGGAGGCAAACAGCTTCGCTGCACTGGCTTCCATGTCGCCTGCGCCGGTATCCATAAGCTTGGCGACATCGTAGGTGATGTGCCTGCAAGCCAACAACAGCGCTGCCATGCGTGCGAGTTTGATCCGGGTCAGCTGGTACTGCGCAATAGGTTGGTTAAAGACCACGCGGTCCTGCGAATAGGAAATGGATTTCTCAAAAGCCGCACGCATAACGCCCACGGCTCTCGCGGCTGTCTGGATTCGACCACCGGCAAAGCCGGCCATGGCGGCGTAAAAGCCTCTTCCTTCGCCTTCGGCACCGCCCAGCATATTATCCGCAGGCACGAAGAAATCATCGAAGAAAAGTTCAAACGAGTGCATCCCCCGATAGCCCAGGGTAGCAATAGCGCGACCGGTGAGATTGCCCCCGGTCTCTTGAGGTACTTCGAAATCGTGGCCGTCACTGGAAGGCTTCTCCACCAGAAACATCGACAGCCCCTTGTGCGCCAGACTGAAATCCTGGTTAGTGCGCGCCAGCACCATGAGTAATCCCGCCTTGCCGCCAAATGTGCACCAGGTCTTGGCGCCATTCAATACCCACCCTCCTTCAACAGGGCTGGCCTTGAGTCGCACGCCCGCTACGTCAGAACCGTAGTTAGGTTCGGTGACCGCAACAGCACACAGGGGTTCTCCCACTGCAAGTTTCGGCAGCCAGTGATGCTTCTGCTCTTCGGTACCGCCTTTAAGCAGCGCGCGGGATAATATCTCAGGTCGCGTAATCAAGCTGCCTGCTCCGCCCAGCGAGCCCCGAGAGAGTTCTTCGGTAACCACAATCATGCCTAGAGTGTCATCCTTGTCATCCTCTTGCAGGCCGCCATAACTAGCTGGAATGGACAATCCGAACATGCCCATTTCTTTCAAGGGCTCAAGGATCTCAGGCGGAATGATCAGGTCTTGCCGATGCACGTCTTCTGCCAGTGGCGCGACGACGTCGTCGGCGAAGCGATGAAACGTATCGCGCATCATCGTATGGTATTCACTGAGTAGATCTGGGCCCAAATCGCCCTGGCGATCCAGTACCTGGTCCCCGAGCCCGGCAATGTTTTTTGCCGCCAGGTGTGTTGCCAGAAATCCCCGGTCTGCGGCCGACGCAGTGACAGCGTTAATGGCAGCTTCATCCAGGCCATAGTCAGCAGGGCGTGACCGCAACCGTGCCAGGCTGTTGTTAATGGCCTCGGCGCAGAACAAGGCGGACAGCCCTGTCACCAGAGAGTCATTGGATTCGGCACTTTCAAGAAGACGGCGGGCGTGATCAAGCAGGAAGCCCGCTGCTGTGCACTCGGCCCAGCTTACGGATAATTCATAGCAGGCGAGTTGGTGCTCATCCAGTTTTTGCGGCGACACCTTGCCGTCCTCCAGGGAAGCGGCGTGAATGGCGGAGAAAGCCCTGTCAAACAAGGTGCGGGTCGCTGCAAGTAGGGCAGTAGCAGAGTCGAGCTGTTGCCCGTCTTCCACGGAGACGTCAGTCATGAATGTATCCTGTATTTGGAAAAAGATGCCGTTATTGCCCCTTGCAAAAGCAGAGGCAAGACCAAGCGTGGTTCAATCAGTCAAACCTCTATTTTAAGTGTTCGTATCCTCCGAAACAACCGATAGCGGGCGCCAGGCAATGATATTCCGGGCGAATGGAGGGCGA
>JBLFXU010000313.1:0-3922 GCA_047609575.1 Bacteroidia bacterium
GCAGACTCAGAGGGGCGCTATCTGCAGGCCGATTTTGCGGGGATCAGTGTGATCTCTCTTTATCTCCCTTCGGGCTCAAGCTCCGAGCAGGTTTTTGCCAAAAAAATGGCCTTTATGGACAATTTTATGGAGCATCTGCGTGCGCTACGCCGTAAACGCCGGGAATTTATCATCTGCGCTGATTGGAATATCTGTCACCAGAATATCGACTTGAAGAACTGGCGCCCCAACCGTAAAAACTCCGGTTTCCTGCCTGTAGAAAGGGCGTGGCTCGATACCCTTTACGACGAAGTGGGCTATGTCGATTCTTTTCGAGTGGTGAACACCGAGGCTGAACAATATACCTGGTGGTCGAATCGGGGGCAGGCCTGGGCCAAAAACGTCGGTTGGCGTCTCGATTATCAGATGATCACACCCAAGCTCAGGGAGACCGTGACGGGTGCATCGATCTACAAGGACGAACGCTTTTCTGATCACGCGCCCCACATCATGGAATACGATCTCGAAATCCTGGCGTGATGCCCGGGCTAGCGCCCTGTAGTGGCTCAGATTGAAAATATTCATGGGTCTCGTTCTCTTGCGTAACGGCTCCTGATTTCAAGCTGAGCCACTCTAGCGCCCGTGACAATTGCCCCTACGGGGGAAAAGCGGTACATTACCCGGCGTTTTCATACCCCTCGTTACACAGGTAGTCATACATGAGTTTCTTTATATCCAGTGCCTACGCACAAGAAGCTGGCTCCGCCCCCGGCCAGGCCGATTGGACCATGCTGGCGATGATGGTAGGACTGTTCATATTTTTCTACTTCATCGCAATTCGACCACAACGCAAGCGTCAGAAAGAACATACGGAATTGGTGTCGGCGCTCAACAAAGGCGACGAGGTAGTCACCAGCTCCGGTATTCTTGGCAAGATAACAGCGCTAGATGAGAACTACATGGTGTTGACCGTGGCAAACAATGTCGACATGAAGTTCCAGCGCATTCATCTGCATGCTGTCCTGCCCAAGGGCACCCTGAAGACCATCGGCTAAGGATGTCACTGGTCTACCCACGCAAGATAGACCTGGCACAAACGCCAACCCCTCTGGAATATCTAGAGCGTGCCTCCCTTAAATGGGGGCGCGGTCATCGCTTATGGGTTAAGCGCGACGACCTAACAGGCTGCGCCCTTAGCGGCAACAAAGTGCGCAAGCTGGAATTTATTGCCGCACATGCTATCGACAATGGCTTCGATACCCTGATCACCTGCGGCGGATTGCAAAGTAACCATTGTCGAGCTACGGCTTTGGTTGGCGCGCGCCTTGGGCTTGGCGTGCACTTGCTGTTACGCGGCGAGGCGCCAGACGAGCACGAGGGAAATCTGCTGCTGGATCATCTTGCCGGAGCCGCGGTGAGTTGCTACTCGAAAAAGCAGTACGTACAGGAAATCGACGACCTATTTGAGCACTGGCAGGCGCATTACGCCCAGCAGGGGCGCAAAGCCCTGGTGATTCCCACTGGCGGCAGTGATGGCATTGGCGTGTGGGGCTATATCGCCGCCTGCGAAGAATTGAAATCAGACTTGCAGGCTGTCGATATAGAGCGCGCACACATCGTCACCGCCACCGGTTCTGGTGGTACGCAAGCCGGGCTGACACTTGGCGCTGCACTGCATGCGCTGCCAGCGACTATATGGGGTGTTAATGTCTGCGACGATGAACAATATTTCCTGGACAAAATCGAGAGCGATGCGCTGGATTGGCGCAGCCGTTATCCGGGCATGCCTGCGCTGGACATCACCCCCAGAGTCCTCGACGGGCATATAGGGCCAGGCTACGGCGTAGCGACCCGGGAAGTGTTTGAGCTTATAGCGCAGCTTGCTCAGCTTGAAGGACTGGTGCTGGATCCTGTCTATACCGGCAAAGCGTTCAGCGGTATGCTCAAGGAGTTGGAGCAGGGCCGATTCGACGATTGTAAGGATATTGTCTTCATTCACACTGGCGGCATATTCGGACTATTCCCTCAAAGAGCGGGCTTCGATACCTAGCTTCGATTTCTGGTTTCGATGCAAGGTATCTATAAGATGCCAGGTATCTACAAATAGTTTCGATGACAGGTTTTCATGAGTAGTTTCGATGTTGGGTTTCGAGGAATAGTCTCGATGCCAGGTTTCCAAAAATAAATAGTGTCGACACGCGGTTGGGCTCACCGCCTCTCGCAATGCAAAGCCACCAAGGTCCCCAACACATCCTATGACTGACTTTATTACAACCATCAATAACTGGGCCTGGGGCCCTGTCATGCTTGTCTTGTTGCTGGGCACCGGCCTTTACCTCAGCATCGGCTTACGCCTGATGACCCTGCGACGTATCCCCATGGCTTTTGCGCTGCTATGGCGTGGACGTGAGGGGCAGGGCGAAGGCGACATCCCACCCTTCAGTGCATTGATGACATCACTTTCAGCGACCATCGGCACGGGCAATATCGCAGGAGTAGCAACGGCGATCGCCATAGGTGGCCCAGGAGCGCTGTTCTGGATGTGGATTACAGCGCTGGTTGGTATGGCGACCAAGTATGCCGAGGCGGTCTGCGCAGTGCACTTTCGCGAACAGGACGCACAGGGCAATTACAGTGGCGGGCCGATGTACTACATCCGCAATGGCCTGCACAAGCGTTGGCACTGGCTGGCATGGGCCTTTGCCGTCTTTGGTAGTCTCGCAGGATTCGGCTTGGCCAACACCGTGCAATCCAATTCTGTATCACAGGTGCTGGCAACTGAGTTTGCCATTCCGCCGGCACTGACAGGCGTTGTACTCATGGTGCTGGTGGCAGCCGTTATATTGGGTGGGGTCAAACGTATCGCGCGCGTGGCCAGCTATCTTGTGCCCTTTATGGCCATTACCTACATTTTCATGGGGCTGGTTATCATTCTGATAAATCTCGATCAGGTGCCCGGGGCGGTTGTCACTATTGTTGAGGCGGCGTTTTCACCCACGGCTGCGACGGGCGGGTTTGCCGGTGCGACAGTTCTCATGGCGCTCAGATGGGGTGTTGCGCGGGGCATATTTTCCAATGAAGCTGGCCTGGGCAGTGCGCCCATTGCACACGCGGCTGCCAGTACCAACCAGCCAGTGCAGCAGGGCTTGATTGCAATGCTTGGCACTTTTATCGATACCCTGATCGTGTGTTCCATCACCGGATTGGTCATTGTGATTACCGATGTCTGGACCAGCGGCGTTAGCGGTGCCGACCTGACAACGATGGCCTTTGGCGCCGCCTTGCCTGGGGGAGAGTACGTGGTGGCATTTGGGCTGTGCCTGTTTGCCTTCACCACCATGATTGGCTGGTCTTTCTATGGCGAACGTTGTGTAGTATTCCTGTTCGGGACCTCGGCGATATTGCCGTTCCGCATTTTGTGGGTGCTAGCTGTGCCGGTCGGTACCCTGGTGCAGCTGGAAGTGGTGTGGTTGGTAGCGGACACACTCAATGCCTTCATGGCCATTCCTAATTTGATTGCGCTGGTGTTGCTCGGGCCGTTTGTATTTAAGCTCACTCGACGCTATTTCGACGGTGATTCCGCTTAAGGAAACGTTCCTGGCGGTTTGGCCTGCGGGGCTCAGTGTGTCGAGCCTGTTGCGGGGTTGTCCGTGTTCGCGTGTCAGATCAGCAAATCTATTGTTGCGTCCGTTACCTTCGGGATTCAGCTGCAAGATTCTGTTGCAAGGCTGAGTCGTGAGGCGCAGTTGTAAGGTTCAGTTCTAAAGCTCAGTTCTAAAGCTCAGTTCTAAGGCTCAGCTCGAAAGTAGTGGAGGGAGGCGGCTGGCATGCCGGTCTCTGCCCGCCCGTCCCCACTTCTGCCGCATCATAGGGCTGGCTAGCAGACCTATCAGCGGCAAACCTGACGTCGATCATGGCCGAGAATTTCCTATTTTTGCGATGG
>JBLFXU010000314.1:0-3920 GCA_047609575.1 Bacteroidia bacterium
AGGGTCTTGGGGATGATTTCGGAGAAATACAAAATCGCCAGGGTCAACAGAAAGGCCACCAGGGTTTCAAAACGCGGTCCGAAAACCTTGACCGCCTGCGCGCCCACACCAGCGGCGCCCATAGTGTGCGCAAAGGTATTCAATATCAGGATACTGGCTATCGACTGGTCGAGGTTCTCCCTCACCTCATGCAATATTTGGCCACGGCGCGGATGCTTGTTCAGTGTGGTTTCGACAAAGCCCGGTGTTACGGACAGCAGTACCGCCTCGAGTATGGAGCAGACAAAGGACACGCCAATGGCAACCAGCAGATAGGTAACGAGGAGAGTCATGGTATGCAGGCGCTTATGGGAGGTAATCTCCCCTAGTATAGGCGTGCAGTAGGCGAAAGTCTGCCGCACGCTTGGGTAATAGAATTGCTTGTCTTTGCCCCGAATCGCTATTAAGGGGTGGACAAGAGCGGGACTTACAACAGACATGCCCCTCTTTTCGGGTATCGGGTACGATTATTTCTACAACGTGCTAGGGTGCAGCCGTCTTGCCAATATCTGTAACCGACAAAACAGTCTCCAGGCGTGGCCGAATAATGCGGGTCCACGCCGCATAGCCCATTTCGCTGAGATGCAAGCCATCTAACCTGTAATGCTCGCGCAGGGGTTGACCGTCGTCCCCCAACAGCGCTGGCGCGGTATCAATAAGATGCAGCCCTTGCTGGGTAGCGCTCCACTGCGCGATTAAAGCGTTTGTCTCCTGCGCCTGAGGCCACACTGACCAGCGAAGCAGGGACGGGGTGATAGCAATATAGAAAATAGGGACCTGCGGCTGCTGTTCTCGAACCGCCAAAACAAAAGCCTGATAACTGGCCAACAGCACCTCTGGCCGCTTGCTAGCGTTGGGGTCTATGTCATTTGTACCGGCAAACACCACGACGGCCTTAGGGGTGAAGGCGCTCACCAGTCGCGGCGCATAGAACACAACATCATTGAGCTTGGCGCCTCCGAAGCCATGCCGAATCACCGGCAGTGGCGCCATGTCCTGCTGCAAGCTGCTCCACAAGCGAATACTTGAGCTCCCTATAAACACGATACCCTCTCCCTTTGCGAACTGACGCATGGAGGCGGATTCGAGTTCCCGCACGTCATTCTCCCAGACCAGGGGGTCCTCACTGCGTGCCTTTTCGATCTCCTGGTAAAACTGCCAGGCAGGCCAACTCAGCAACACCAGCACCACTGCCAATACAATGCCGGAAATTTTTAGCACACGTTTCATTCACACACTCCAGTCACGTTACCTGCGCCGCCATGCGCTGTTGTATTTCGCTCGTTGAGACTTCGAGTTCCTCGAAAGTCGCCACACTATGCTCTATGTAGTGATTATAGATTTGCGCAACCCAGTGAGCGTCCGATGCCAGCGCTGGCCTTACAGAACAGGACATATCTTGTGCGCTCCCGAGTATGCCATCAGGTGGCAGACAGACGCACCGGGCGAGTATCGCCCCGTTGATACAACGGATGCGCGGGCTGCCCTGAACGGTTTTGTTTGAGACAGTACAGCGGGCCGAGCAATGCCTGCACCTGCATGGCTCGACCCAGATACACCCCATCATTGCCCCAGGCCGCCACCACCAGCTCCGCCTCAGAGGCGAGGCGTCGCAGCCAGCGGTTATTGGCCTTGCCCACCGGGTGGGGCGCGCGTTTCATGTCTGCAGGGTCGGTGGCTCTAAAGGCAAAGAGATTGGCCATACAGACTCCGCCATAGCCCCAGTCGCGGGCAAAGTTCATGCACCGCACCAGGGTGGGATCATCAATCTTTTCATCTGCGATCGACGGATTCAGCCCGATGAACATCACACTGGGCAGACGCGCATCCCAGGTGCGCCAAAGGGCATATCGATACCGGCGACAGCGCGACAAGTGTGCAGTATTCGTTGCGCTCACTGTGTCGCATTTTGGGGTGGTGTTTCTGGGTCGGTTCAGTACAGTTCTTCCCGATAGTTCTTTTCTATCTCGGCGCCAATGACTTGCTCGAGTTCCTCGTCACCTCCCATTACCTTGTTGAGCTGTTCCACCATGGCATTGGGCCCCGTCTCTGCCCAACTGTCTGGCTGCCAGAGCTTGGAGCGAATCATGGCCTTACCGCAGTGGAAGAAACACTCGGTCACTTCTACACGGGTATACAACAGGGCAGGCTTGTCTTTCACTGCCATCGCTTCGAGCTGCTTGGGATCACTGTGTAATGTCGCAATACCTTTCACGCGCAGAGTTTCGCGCTCATTGGGAAGCACAAAAATCAGGCCGATCTGGCTATTGCCCAAAAGGTTGCGAAAACCAAAGGTGAGTCGGTTGCCGGGGCGTTCCGGAATGAGCAGGCAGCCCTGGTCATCTATCTGGATAAAGCCGGACGGATCGCCCTTTGGTGAGGTATCGATTCGACCTTCGCTATCCAGTGTAGAAATAAACGCCAGCGGCGAACGGGCAATAAACGTTTTCATGGTGTCGTCCAGCACGGCTAGCACTTTCTCTTTGAGAAATTCCAGCGGCTCGCCAATGATCGTTTCCAGCTCTGCAATTGTCTCAATGCGATAGTCGTCGGTCATCACTGTCTCCTGGTTCGATTGCCTGTACAGGGCACACAATATCTTGAATATCCACTACAACGCCACTATATGATGCCACTGGATGATGCCACTGGATGACGCCACTGGATGAATTGTGCAATCAACGCGGCATGGCCACCCCAACCCGACTGGAGTACTAATCGCTTGGCTGGTATTGAGCTGAACAAGGGTTGCGCTATTGATTCGATCGACCCGTCTACTGCCTATCTCCACTTCCTGTTAACCAGTCCAACTAACTTCCGCTGCAATCCCCTATTCAATTAGACAACAGCTATCTGTATACTGGCCGTTGAATCCAACATACTCAAACTATGACAATCTTGCAGCAACAGCACAGATCGGCTCTTACCAGATTCCTCGCGGTTCTGGCGCTGCTGTTTGTATGCTCTGCGCAGGCACTTGAATCAGCACACAATCACCTGGCTGAAGACAGTCAGGTACACTGCCCTCTCTGCCAGAGTACGCTGGATAGCCCCCTTGCCATCACATTGCAAGGGCCACCGAATAATGTGGCAATCGCAGCATCGACCACCCCCAACCCCACCCGTGCAATTAATTGCATTCTCGCCAATAGACAGCCTCGAGGCCCCCCTACTTCTCCTGTTCGCTAAATCCAGCAAACTAAATTTTCAGGAGAATACTGTGAAAAGATTTATTCCGTGTGCGGTCGCCATGGCGGCGAGCGCAGCAGCAGCACAACCTATGGAACACATTCTGGTGTCCGTACCTCTACACAAAAAACAGGCGGAAACCGCACTGCCCGTCACCGTATTGAGCGGTGACGATTTGCAGAGACAAGTAGCCACCACCATCGGTGAAACACTTGGCAGCAAGCCGGGTATTGCCAACTCTTCCTTCGGACCGGGCGTCGGCCGGCCGGTGATTCGCGGGCAGCAGGGGCCAAGAGCAGTCACCTTGCAAAACGGTACGCGCAGTGCAGACGCCTCCAGTCTGAGCCCGGACCACTCCGTAGCAGGCGAATCGATGCTCGCAGAATCAATTGAAGTCCTGCGGGGGCCTGCCACCTTGCTATATGGCCCCGGCGCCATAGGCGGCGTTGTTAACATCGTGGACAACCGCATCCCTCGAGCGCGAGTGGAAGGCGTCACCGGTGGCGTGGAATACCGCTACGACGAGGGCGCCGAGATGAACAGTGGCGTCGGCCGGATCGAGGGCGGCACGGGCAACTTTGCCTTCCATTTCAGTGGCACCCTGCGCGACAGCAAGGATGTGGATATCCCAGGTATGGCCATCGATGAGGCAGCACTGGAAGAACAGGAAGAGCTGCTAGGCCTACATCAAG
>JBLFXU010000315.1:0-3906 GCA_047609575.1 Bacteroidia bacterium
ACAGCTCAGTTTCGCCCAGAGTCACCTGCGTATTCTCTCTGGCCTCTACGGACTGTTGCGTCCGCTCGACTTAATGCAGCCCTATCGGCTTGAAATGGGACTTAAGTTTGTTAATCGCGGGGGCAAAAACCTCTACCAATTCTGGGGTGATTCCATCACAAAGTCTCTTAATAGGCAGCTGAAAGACTCGCGCAGCAAGGTGCTAGTCAATCTTGCATCCAACGAATATTTCAAGTCAGTACAGCCAAAGGCGCTGAATGCCGATGTTGTCACGCCTGTCTTCAAAGACCTCAAGGGCGACCAATACAAGGTGATCAGCTTTTTTGCCAAGAAAGCACGCGGACAAATGACCCGGTTTATTATCGATAACGCATTGAATGAGCCCGAGGCTATAAAAGGATTTAAAACCGACGGTTATCGCTATAACAAAGCCGAATCTAGCGCGCGTGAATGGGTGTTTACCCGCGAGAATCGTCCAATCTAATTGCTGTCCGAACAGTTAGTAGCGGGGATACATTATTTGAAGGGCAGCATTTTTGTGGCTGCTTGCCGGTAAAGGTCGTTTTGTTCCTCCTCGCGGTGAGTGAAGTCGCCTACTGCTGCGGACAGATCAGGATCTGCAATCCAGTGATTTGACCATGTGGTTATGGGGCGAAAGCCGCGTTGAATTTTGTGTTCTCCCTGTGCTCCTGGGTCAAACCGCGCTAGCTTGTTGGCGATACAGTACTCAATACCTTGGTAATAGCAGGCCTCAAAGTGTAAGCAGTCATATTCTTCTTCACAGCCCCAGTAGCGCCCGTAAAGCGTATCGTTGGAACAGAAATAGAGGGCTCCGGCCACAGCGCGCGTATCAAGGTAGGCTAGCACCATAACCACTTGGTTTCCCATGCCGGCGGCGGTAGTGACAAAAAAATCACGACTCAGGTAGCCACCATGACCACTGCGTTTGGCATAGGTCAGCTGGTAAAAGCGATAGAATTGTTCCCATTCTTGCTCGCCAATGCTTGCCCCCGTCAGTGTTTTCAGCACCAGCCCCTGTTCTGCGACACGTCGGCGCTCTTTTTTTAGCGCTTTGCGTTTGCGGCTATTGAAGGTCGCGAGAAAATCCTCGAAACAGGCATAGTTATCGTTGAACCAGTGAAACTGGGTGCCGGCGCGGCGATGCAGGCCGGCGTCGAGCAGTGTTTCGCTCATGGCCTCATCGGGAAACAATAGATGCCAAGATGAAATGTGTCGTTGTGCGGCCAGAGCTTTTACAGCGTGAAGCACGGCGCGCAAGCACTGCTCTGCGTCAACGTCAGGAGAGACGCACAGGCGCGGCCCTGTGGCGGGAGTGAAAGGTATTGCGGTGAGTAATTTCGGATAATAGACGAGACCACTCTGCCGCCAGGCATCGGCCCAAGACCAGTCGAACACATACTCGCCGTAAGAATGGGCTTTGAGGTAGAGCGGCATAATTGCCACCACTTCGCTGTCACGACGGAGGATTAGATGGCACGGCTGCCATCCGGTTTCTGCTGTTGTGCATCCAGTTGTTTCCAGTCCAAGCAGAAAATCGTGGCGCAGAAACGGATAATCAGTACCGGCGATAGCGTTCCACTGCGCAGCAGAAATTTGGTTGAGGCTGTTGAGAAACTCGGTGGTGAATGCATGTGGGTGCGGAGCCAGGGCCATTGGCGACTCAGGTGCCGTCTGTCAGATAGTTGAGCGCCACGCCGACAAAGATCGTCATGCCCACCCAGTTGTTATGCAGGAAGGCCCTGAAACATTCATCCGCCTTGCGTTCGCGGATCAGGTATTGGTGATAGCCAAACAGCGCGGCAGATACGACCAGCGATGCGTTGTAGTAGAGGCCCAGTCCGAATGCCTGGCCCGCGAGGTAAAGACATATCAGGCTTGATACCTGCAGCAGCGCAATCATGAGGCGGTCGTACTGGCCAAATAATATGGCTGCAGACTTTATGCCTATTTTGAGGTCGTCCTCCCGGTCTACCATGGCGTAGGCCGTGTCGTAGGCCATGGTCCAGAGCAGATTTCCCAGATAGACCAGCCATAGCGCGGGAGGCAGGGCACCACTTTGGGCAGCGAAGGCCATCGGAATACTCCAGGAAAATGCGGCGCCCAATACCAGTTGCGGTAATTGCATGTAGCGTTTCATAAACGGGTAGCTGGAGGCTAGTATCACCGCACCAACAGAGAGTATGACAGTCAATCGGTTGGTGAACAGCACCAGTATGAACGCGAGCAACATCAGCACCACAAACAGGGCCACCGCTTCCCGAACAGTGATTGCCCCGGTCACCAGTGGTCGAGCATTGGTGCGCGCTACCGCACCGTCTAGATTCCGGTCAGCGAGGTCATTGATGATGCAACCGGCGGAGCGGGCAAGAAAGGTACCGGCCAGAAAAATAGCCAATAGTGTGTAGTCAGGCACACCTTGCGCCGCGAGCCAAAGAGCCCAAAGGGCTGGCCACAGCAGGAGTAGGGTGCCGATCGGCTTATCAAAGCGAATCAGTTGCAGCAGTGCATGAGTTTTGGGTGAGGTTGCCATTGAAACCTTTTGCGGCATAGTAAACGGCGTAGCTTACTGGGTTAGCGACATAAATGCAGTGCTGACCTTGCCGCGCTGTGTGCGATGCATCGAAGGTGCAGCTCTCCAAGGGGTAAAAGTCTCCAGGAAAACCTCGCTTACCATCAGCTTTTTCCCGTTGATCTCGAAACGACAGCGACGCCCCCAGGCGAGTCCGGGTTGGCGGAGGTCTTCTGGCAGGTAATCACTGTTTCCCGACATGTGCGAAAGTTCAAAGGGATAGCGGTGCATGCCGGGATGCTTGAATAGAAACGCCCCTAGCGATTTGTTCTGTAACCGTCGCAAGTGTGCCAGGCTGCCATTCAGACTTGTAATGGGAAAGATGCTACGGGCAAATACTACAGCGTTGTCATCCAATAATAGAGCGACCTCGCGCACCAGCGCGACCTGTCTGGGGGGTAGGGCTAATAGCCGGCGCTCGGAGAGTAGCGGTACCTCCCATCCCTGATACAATCGTTTTACACTGAATTCGCCCTGTCCAGACTCTACCAGCCGTGCCGTTAGAGAGCCATTGTCTGTTAACCAGCTGCGCAAATTCGGCGGCAGGGTCTCACGGTCATAGAGCCCTTCGGGCCGCCAGTGGGGCTCAACGGGTATGCGTTTGCGCCACTGCGGGCGGGGCACCAGTGCGGGATTGGACGGTTGCAAACGTATGATATCCTTAATTCGAGTGGCGAGAATGCTTTATCGGGAGTGCGCTTGCAAGAGAGTTGCCGATCCAAATTTCCAGAAGTTTGACGAGAAAAAATCCTTGCACAATTATTGTACAACCCTATAGTGTTCGGTTTCCAAATTTGTCCATTCTTCCGTTGCTGCAAGGTCTTGTATTTTTCGTTCGGCAAATGAAGTCATCCGCAAGCATTATAAAGAGTGAGAAGTAGCATGAGCCAATGGGAATGTATTGTTTGTGGTCTGATTTATGACGAGAAGGAAGGCTGGCCGGACGATGGTATCGCGCCAGGAACCAAGTGGGAGGATGTTCCGGAAGATTGGTTGTGCCCTGACTGTGGTGTTGGCAAGGAAGATTTTGAATTATTAAAAGAGGCACTGGTTGACGATGTGCCCCACCATGAGGAACCTACGGTGGATAAAGTCCATGCGCCGGTGGTTATTCTCGGGACAGGCCTGGCAGGATACGGCTTGGCTAAGGAGTTTCGCAAGCATGATAGCGAAACGCCGCTTATCATTATCACGTCGGACGACGGCCGCTCCTATTCCAAGCCGATGCTGTCCACGGGTTATACCAAAGACCACTCGGCTGATGATCTGGCCCAGTTGGATGCGGGTAGCATGGCACGCCAACTCAAAGCCAGCGT
>JBLFXU010000316.1:0-3876 GCA_047609575.1 Bacteroidia bacterium
GCAACTGCCGATATTGTGTTGACCTTGCCACGCAACCAGATAGATCGTGAGGTAGCTCTGGCCATGGACTGCTCACCCAACGTGTTGATTCCAGCTGCGGCGAGCATTTTTCTGGGGCTGCTGTTCTTGCTTATCTATCGCTTCGTTCCCGCGCCCTTGTCTAGCCTCCACAGGGACTGGCTGGCCTATCTGTCTGAGAGAGGCTATACCAGCGATGAGGCATTTGCGGTGATCTCCAGGTGCGGTAAAGAACAGCTTGCGCTGAGCCGGTCGCAGCGCGCCTGTTTCGAGCAGTTACACGATTCACAGCTGCACAACTTTCAGTCGATTCTCCAGATTGTGTCCCGCAGTGAAGTAGCTGCCCTGGGTGAAGCGCAAATCGACTGGTTTGTTCTGGGTATGTCGATGGACGCGCAGGACATGGATGCTGCGCTGGCGCTGGCTGTTGCGCCCGATAGTGTGAATATAGATTTGAACGCCATGACGCTCAGAGTGCGAGGCCTGGCTGTGCCGATCAGTGGCACGCCGCTGTTCTACTACGCTTGGTACGCCGTGCAGCGCAGAGATGGAGACGGCTGGGTCACCAATCCTGCCAGCAATCGGCCGGACCTGAAAGTGGGCCGGGAGATTGCCAGGCTAATGTCCAGTCACGACGGCCACGGCAGGGCTATCAATGATCTGGAACAGGCGGGCCTTAAGTCGCGAACCCTCGACCAGAACCGCAGCAAACTCAAGGAAGATATAGTGGCGGTACTGGGGGAGAAACTCGCGCAGAGGTACCTGTTTGAGGCCAGTAAACACCCTGATAGTAGCCAAATGCGCTACCGTATCGGGCTGGATTCCAGCGCAATTCGCGTGGCAGACTAGTCTTTCCATTTTCTATAAGTCATTGATAAAAATAATAATTTTGTTTTATAGATATCTATAAAACCCAATAGATGTTTGTGCGTGACCGATTTATGACGCAATGGACTAGAGTGGTTCGTGCTGCTTAGTGAAACGAGCGTGAAAACCTGCTGGGTTTATCCCCGGGAACAAATAGATAGAGTGCATTGCAGCGTTACAGGTCTCCATTTCAGCACAGGCCCCGTAGCGTGCAGACAGTATCGATTATCTTTGTGCATTGCGCCGTTTCTTGCTTCCTCAGAAGCCTAAGTTATTGATTTATAAGCTGTGGCCACATTATTGCGGCAAAACCGGGCTGTCACAGTGCAAGTTTACCGAGGCTGCAAGGTCGCGCGGCACCAAAATTATAATTAGAGGAACGCACCATGAATAAATCGATTATCAACAGGCCCGGCGCATCGCTGATGGGTTCGTTAAAGGCGTGCATTGCGCTGGGCCTGGCCCTGACGTTGAGCGGCTGCTTCTGGGTAGCCGCGCGCCAGGATATCCTGCGCGACGGTTCTCACCCCTGGTGGTGCCAGGGAGGCACGGTCACGCTATCAGATAGCGATTGTTTGAGCCTATCGGCGACTATGGATTACGGCGAAAAGTTTGCCCTGCAGTACTGGCAGCTTACAGATTTCCAGACCGCAGGCGCGGTCCCCGATTTAGGCGGCGAACTGAGTCCTCAAAGCGGCTTAGCCTACGAGTTGGGCTCTACCTCCAGCTTCGACTCGACGTCTCCCAATATGATTTGGTACGCGTCCGAAGGCGGCGATAACCGGCCCGTGGCGGTTGGATGGGCAATTGGCGATACCGGAGGCGGCGCACCTGCTGGCTTTCCTGGAGACCAGGACCAGTGGACCTACAATTTCGATACAGGTTCGTACTATCTCGCCGTTTGGGTGTTGCGTGGATACGAGAACCACCCTAATGTATTTGACACCGGCCATCCTTGCATCAGTGTCGGCGTTAGTACCCTCACGTCTACTACCGATACCTGCTATACGGATTCCCACACCGTGCCACTGGAAATCCTGATGACCAACGATGACGGGATTGGCTCAGACGGTATCGATGCCATTGTTCAGGGTCTGAAAACGGTTTCTGGCGTAACCGTTAACATCGTCGCGCCCGCTACCCAGCAGTCCGGACAAGGTAGCAACACTACCCCCGGCCCGTTGAGCGCCAGCCCTGCTACCACTGTGAGCGGCGATCTTGGTACGGCCGTCGATGGCTTCCCGGCCGATTCGGTGATTTACGCCATGACGAACATGCTGCTTTCACCTGATCTCGTCCTGAGCGGCATTAATGACGGACAAAACCTTGCCAACGTCGGCAATGCTCTCTCGGGCACTATCGGTGCTGCGCGCGAGGCTGTGCAACGAGGTTTGGGTACTCTGGCACTGAGTCAGGGCGGGGTCACGGTGACGCCTGATTTTCCAGCCGGAGTGACGGCATCCCTGGCCCTGCTGGAACAGTGGCGTCTGGGTAAAGCAGGCATGCCTTTCATGGAGCTTCCCAACCTGAATATACCCAGCTGCGCGGACCCCTTTACGATTACCGGAACAGTGGAGACGATTGTTGGCGTGAACACGGACAGTGGCGCATTGAATGGTGGAAACTACTTCAGTCCTCAGGACTGTGATTCCAGCAAGACCGTGTTCGTTGACGACCTGGATGCATTCCTGAATGGTTGGGTCAGTATTGCGGATATGGGCAAGGTTCAGCCGCCCAATTATCCCTAGGCTCTAAAGACAGAACAGCCCCCGCGGTGATACACCCCGGGGGCTTTTTTTTGCATGCTTTCTTCTTGCCAGCAGTATTTTTGCCCAAAATAGCACCTTCCACGTAGCACAAGGGCGAATGACTTAGGCTGTACCGCCTACCCCTGTCTTTGCATCAGCTCCGGCGATCTCCCGTACCAGTTTTGGCACCATGTAACCTGGCAGTCTTGCCGTCAATTCGCGATGTAACGCCAGCGCTTTTTCTTCGGGTATGTCGAAGTGCGCGGCACCTTGTACCCTGTCCAGCAGGTGCAAGTAATAAGGCAGAATGCCGGCTGTGAAGAGCGCCTCGCACAGGTCGGATTGGGCTTGCAGGTTGGCGTTAACGCCGGCCAGCAACACCGCCTGATTGAGGACGGTGAAGTCGAATTTACGCATTGCAGCAACGGCATCGGCTACAGATGCATCGATTTCGTTAGCGTGATTGCAGTGCAGAACCATGATCGTTTGCAGTTGTTCATGGCGCAGGGCATTCAAAAGATCAGGCGTTACGCGATCCGGCAGCACCACGGGTACGCGGCTGTGTATACGCAAGCGCTTTACATGTCCGATAGCCCCTATTTGCTGCACCAGTTGCGCCAGGTGTGCATCGGTGGCCACCAATGGGTCGCCACCGCTGAGAATAACTTCCCGGATACTGGAGTCATCCTGGATGTATTGCAGGGCATCACTCCACTGGTCCTTGCTGTTGCGATTCTCCTCGTAGGGAAAGTGCCGACGAAAGCAGTAACGGCAGTTGATGACGCAACCGCCGGCGACAATCAACAATACACGGCCGCGGTATTTGTGTATCAGGCCGGGCAGGGCAATGTTTGAGGCCGCCTCTCCGACCGGATCCTCTGTATAGCCGGGAGTGTCCAGCATTTCATCGGAACGCGAAATCACCTGTAGCAGGAGTGGGTCGCAGGGATCACCGCGCTGCATACGGCGCACAAAGCTGTGCGGCACTTTGACTGCAAAGTCAGCGCAGGCCGCCTCGGAAAAACCAGCCTGCGCGGGGGTCAGGTCCAGTGCGTTGAGCAACTCGGTGCCCGAGGTGATGACGTTGCGCAGCTGTTCCTGCCAGTTTGCAGTGAGTTTGGCAATGGATGCGCTGGCAGACACGGGCGACCTCGCGTGGGGTAAAGAGCCGCGCCATTGTAACAGCGAATGTTACGCGGATGTGGCGTTGAAGTTTTTTGTTCTGTCTGTCGTGCAATCTAGT
>JBLFXU010000317.1:0-3809 GCA_047609575.1 Bacteroidia bacterium
GGGTCGAAGACGTATTTTTTGTGACCGATGGACTGCAGCAGCCGATCACCGACCCGGAAGTCTGTCGCCTGATTCAACAGACCGTTCGCGATGAGTTGGACGAGCAGGTTGCTGCCTGACAAGGTAGCCTCAACACTATGAACCCAAATTTGCAGCGTCTGGAACCCTACCCTTTTACCAAGCTACAGCAATTATTCCGTGACTTGGAAGCACCCGCTAACCGCTCCCCTATCGCCCTATCGATTGGCGAACCCCAACACCCGGCCCCCGCCTTTGTAATGCAGGCACTGGCGAGCAATTTGGAGCGGCTATCCAATTATCCGAAGACTGCCGGATTGCCGCAGCTTTGCGAGGGTATAGCAGCATGGTTGCAAGCGCGCTTCAGCTTGAATCACATCGACCCAGGCAGCCAGATACTACCCGTGAATGGCACACGAGAAGCGCTATTCGCGTTTGCCCAGGCCGTCGTGCGTCCCGGCGCGCTGGTGTTCAGCCCCAATCCCTTTTACCAGATCTATGAAGGCGCCGCGATACTGGCAGGGGCAACACCGTTTTTTCTGAATTGCACTGCTGCTAACGACTTTTTACCCGACTTCAGTAACGTAACAGAACAGCAATGGCAGCAATGTGAGCTGCTTTACCTGTGTAGCCCTGGCAACCCAACCGGCGCTGTTATGCCCATTGAAAAACTACAGGAGCTGATCGCACTGGCCAGGCGTCACGACTTCATCATTGCCAGTGACGAGTGTTACTCAGAGATTTATTTCGACGAACAGAATCCCCCACCGGGGTTGCTGCAAGCCTGCGCCGCCATGGGCAGCGACGACTATCGCAACTGCGTCGTGTTCCACAGCCTGTCGAAACGTTCCAACCTGCCCGGTCTGCGTTCAGGCTTTGTAGCCGGTGATGCCGCCGTGCTCAAGGACTTCCTGCTGTACCGCACCTATCACGGCTGCGCCATGCCTATTCACCACCAGCTGGCGAGTCTCGCCGCCTGGGGCGACGAGGAACACGTACTGGCCAACAGACAGCAGTATCGCGAAAAATTCGCGGCGGTCCTGGATGTACTGGAGGGCCATCTTCGCGTGCGCATGCCGGAGGCAGGTTTCTACCTTTGGGCCGAAACTCCGGGGGACGATACAGACTTCGCACGGGCGCTCTACTCGCAGGAGCACGTTACGGTACTGCCTGGACGCTTCCTTGCCAGGGAAGCCTATGGCGAGAATCCGGGCGCAGGCAGAATTCGCATCGCTCTGGTGGCCAGCACAGAGCATTGTGTCGAAGCGGCCCTGCGACTGGTTCGTGTAGCAGAGCGCCTCTAGTGCTTAAAGCAGAACGTGCACGGTATATCCTCGACCGCCTGCAGGATCTCTACCCCGAGACGCCTTGTCCGTTAGACCACAAAGACCCCTTTACCCTGCTTGTAGCGGTACTACTGAGCGCCCAATGCACGGACGAAAGGGTCAACCTGGTCACTCCGGCCCTGTTTAAACTGGCGGACAACCCCGTTGATATGGCCGCACTTACGGCTGAGCAAATTCGCGCAATCATTCGCCCCTGTGGCCTGTCGCCGCAAAAATCAAAAGCGATACAACGCCTGAGTGAAATCCTGCTGGAGGAACACACCGGGGCTGTGCCAGTGGATATGGACGCGCTGGAGCGACTCCCGGGCGTGGGCCACAAGACTGCGAGTGTGGTGATGTCGCAGGCCTTCGGCGTGCCGGCTTTTCCCGTGGATACCCATATACACCGCCTGGCACAGCGCTGGGGCCTCACTAACGGGAAGAACGTCATCCAAACGGAAAGGGACCTGAAAAAATTATTCCCAAAAGACCACTGGAACCGGCTGCACTTACAAATCATTTTCTACGGCAGGCAGTACTGCAGCGCTCGCGGCTGCGACGGCACCGTATGTGAGATTTGTCGCACCTGTTACCCCAACCGCAAAAACCCCAAACAAACCCGCAAAGCATAGTCCCATATGGCCAACTCCAGCAGCATCGGGTCTGAATGGCACCTCCTCAGGCTCACTATTGCCGATGCATGACAGGCGCAATGGGATGAAAGTGCGTTTTGGGTTTTCATGTGTGGAGGCACCGCATGAACAGAGGTAAGGGGCATACGGCAGGCCTCGAGGCGAATATCTCAGCCTTCTGAACCGCGAGGCCTGCCGTATGACGCTTGCCGGTTGAACTAGTTCGTATATGGCCTAGCTCGCTGCAAGATTGCAGCAGCAGTGGCGTTTCCAGGCTGCGCATAGTTTGTAATGCTTGCCTGACCTTGCCAACTTTGCTGCGCAAAAAGTTCGGCAAGGCGGCCAGCGCTATAACTGCCCCAGTGGATTTGCTATCCTGTGCGCCCTCTGCTCTAGCGACCCGCAAGGATTGAATGTTTTGATCACAGTCTACGGCATCAAAAACTGCGACACGGTCAAAAAGGCTCGCAAATGGCTCGAGGAACAAGGGGTTGACTTTCGTTTCCATGATTTTCGCCAGGACGGATTGGAGCCGGCGTCCGTTGAGAGCTGGCTCAAGGAATTAGGCTGGGAGAACCTGGTCAATCGCCGTAGCACTAGCTGGAAAGCGCTGGATGAAAATGCCCGCAACAACATGGACGCAACCAGCGCACTGGCAGCGATTCTGGAACAACCCACACTGATCAAGCGGCCGCTACTCGATACTGGCAAACAACGCTTTACTGGTTTTTCAGCGGCAAACTACGAAAAGATTTTCAGCGCGCACAATTTGTAAGCGCGCACGTAACAAGGACCTGACATGACAAACAGTGCATTCGCTTTCGGCCTCGGGGTCGGCACACACAATGGCGACGGACAATGGCTGGAGATATTCTTTGCCCAGCCAATCATGAACCCCGCCGCAGAACTAGTCGCTGCAACGCAGAGCTATGACTCAGGACAGGCGCTCGATTCACAGCAGCTGAAGGCTCTACATACGGCTCTTGAGAGCGCAGGTCAAAACGAGCAAGCTGAGCTTGCTGCGCAACTGCAAGGTACAGATAAGCCTGTAGTCGCCGTACTACTGCGCCAGGATGAGCCGCCAGCAAATGTGCCAGAGGGCTATCTGAAGCTGCATCTGTTGTCCCACCGCCTGGTGCGGCCGCACGGCACCAACCTCGACGGCCTGTTCGGCGTTCTGCCCAATGTGGCCTGGACTAGCGAAGGCGCCATCGACATTGGTGAATTGCCCGGTCGCCAGCTCGCGGCCAGACTGCGCGGAGAAATTCTGGAAGTGAGCTGCATTGACAAGTTTCCCAAGATGACTAACTACGTAGTACCCAGCGGCGTTCGCATTGCACACACGGCGCGGGTGCGACTGGGTGCCCATCTGGGCGAAGGCACAACCGTTATGCATGAAGGCTTCGTCAACTTCAACGCCGGCACCGAAGGGCCTGGAATGATCGAGGGGCGTATTTCCGCCGGCGTGGCAGTCGGTGCGGGCTCTGATCTGGGAGGCGGCTGCTCCACCATCGGAACCTTGTCCGGTGGCGGCGATATTGTGATTGCCGTCGGCAAGGAATGTCTGATCGGTGCCAACGCCGGTATTGGTATTCCTTTGGGTGACCGCTGCACAGTAGAGGCTGGACTGTTTGTCACTGCCGGCACAAAGGTCAGCATGCTGGACGCCGACGGCAATGCTGTAGAGAGCATTAAGGCCAGGGAACTGGCTGGCAAGTCGGATCTCCTGTTTCGCAGAAACTCCAGCACAGGCGCAGTGCAGTGCCTGACCAATCGCAGCGCCGTCGAACTGAATAAGGAGCTGCACGCTCATAACTGAGCGGCGGATACCAAC
>JBLFXU010000318.1:0-3798 GCA_047609575.1 Bacteroidia bacterium
ATGACGAGTGCCAGTTTATAGGGCGCCTCAGTAGCTGCATGCGTTAGGACGAAGTCTCTGATCATAAGTACTCCCATGCTGTGAGCGATTAACACTATTTGCCGAAAGTCCTGGCTCGTATGCAAGTGAGACAGTTCATTCCCAGGAAAGTCGCTGATCAGACCCAGGGGCATACCGCTGGGATACTGGTAGACCCAGGGCTGAAAATGTTCCTGGTCTACACTTGCGATGATGTCGCTGAACTCTCGGGCAGTGCCACCAATTCCGTGCGCTTTCGATAATGACTTCTCCTGCGATGTTACTCACGGATTCAATTTCATTGGCCTGGCCTCGAATGTCGGAAAACATGCAGCCAGACAGCGCTGCAAGCCACAGGCAGGCCAAGAGTAAGTGGGGCAGGAATTTGAGCGCCATGATCTGGAGCCTGTTGATTGTGTGTAATACTTGCAGCCTTTAGAGAAAATGGCTGTGAAAGGGAACGATGGTGTAGCCCTGGATGGACATTTATAGTTGCGCCTTGCTTAAGGTGAGCTGTGTTTTTATTGGTTTGGAGATTAATGTGTCGCAGTTTGAGTCTGTAGGAAATGGCATAACGCGCATCGATGCCCAGTATGTGAAGCCGGGCGTCGCCTGTTTCTATTTGCTGGAGTCGGGGGATGAATATGCAGTTATCGAAACCGGCACCCGGCACAGCTTTGCGCTGCTGCAGGAATTACTCAGCCAGAGAGAAATTTCTGCTGAGCAAATTCGCTATGTGATCCCCACGCATGTGCATCTGGACCATGCCGGTGGCGCCGGTGTAATGATGGAGGCGTTCCCCGAAGCAACCTTGCTGGTACATCCGCGAGGTGCGCGCCACATGATCGATCCAGGGAAACTTGAGGCAGCTGCCAGGGGTATCTACGGCGATAGTGCTTTTGATCAGATGTATGGCACCTTGCTGCCTGTAGATGAATCGCGAGTGCGAGAGATGAACGACGGGGAGACCGCCAGTCTTGCCGGTCGCAGCCTGCTATTTCGACATACACGTGGACATGCCAAGCACCATTTCTGTGTTTGGGATGACACCAGCAGAGGTTGGTTTACCGGCGATATGTTCGGTGTGAGCTACCCCTGGTTTCGTTTTGCAAAGGGGGATTTTTTGCTGCCCTCGACCACGCCTAGTCAATTTGAGCCGCAGCAGTACCTCTTATCACTGGAGTTGCTTGCCGAGGCGGATCCGGTACAGATGTATCTAACCCACTTTGGCGCGGTGGAGTGGTCACGCAAGAGAAGCGATTTACTGGCAACGCAGGTTCGGGCATACGCTGAGCTCGCCAGGCAGACGCCGGATGAGGAGCTGGAGCAAGCGCTGGAGGCCTGCTCGCTGGCGCATCTGCGCCATTATGCTCCTGACGAAGATGAGGCTACCCTGCGCGACATGTTGAGCCTGGATATGCCGCTTAACGCTATGGGGTTAAGGGTATGGCGGGACAGCGCCCAAGCTTCGTAATGCTTCCTGTGGCTGGTACCCGCTCGGCGAGGCGGTGAGGTCTAGGCGCGCTCCTGTCCGAAGGGTATTGTGTCTGCAGGTAATCGTCACCGAATAACTTACTCTCAAGCGTGGTCGAGCGTGGAGTAGAGTCCAGTCCGTAGGTTCCAGCCTTTCGCGTCTAGTCGGTAGCGTTCTGCGCGGCGAGTTCTGCTTGCAAACGCATATGATCTGCTCGGCTCAAGCGGATCATTTTGGTGAACGCATAAGATACCAGGCACAGTGCCGTGATAATGCACATGGTGAACCAGCCCAGCATTTGCAATGAGTCTGCCGGCACACCACCGGGTTCTGTGCCTGGCGCAATGTCTGCAAAGTCGATCACAACCCCGGCTATCAAGGCGCCAAAACCAGTAGTCGCTTTCAATACGAACGCCCCGGCAGCAAAAAATACACCTTCCTGCCTTTGCCCTGTGTGCAATTCCTGTTCATCCAGAATGTCCGCGATCAGCGACGCCGTAAGTGTGTGCGTGCAGACCAATACGAATACCGACATGAAGGCATTGAGCAGCTGCAACGCGTAGATTAGAGGGTGGCCGTTTTCCGGCAGCACGTCGATCAATCTGGCACCTATAAACCAGGCGGAATTGAAGGCTACCCCCAATGCGGCCATTGCCAGTAGCGTTGGTTTGTCCCAGCGACTACCGAGCCTGCCGATCACTGCAAAGGACAGCATGGTGGCAAGCAATGTCGGAATTGCCAGTGCTGCGAGTTGCTGTGTGGAGAACTCCCAAAAGTACGTTCCCATATACAGAGACAGGGTTGAATAGACTCCAATGGCCATGCCCAGTGACAGATTGGAGCCTAGGGTCATGCGAAAATTTCGATTGCTAAAGGCCATGCGGAAGTCGGAGATAGTGCCTTTCAGGCTTATCCATGAGTCGCTGCTCGTCGCTTTTGGCAGCCGTTCGATCAGTGAGCGTGTGCCCCAGACGCAGATCAACGTGGCAGCAGCGGTCAGAAAAGCCGACAGCAGGCCATAGGTTTCGTAGTTGTCTTGTATTAGGCGCCCGTCTGTCTCACCGTCGCTGGTAAAGATGAACAGAAAGCCTACAGCTGGCATCGTCATGCCCGCCAACCAGCCCATGGCAACCCGCGCCTTGGCAATGACGGTTCTTTCGTCATAGTCGGTGGCCAGTTCCGCACCCATGGCCTGGAACGGAATGTAGTTAATGGTGAGAAAGGTGCGCAGCATTAGCGAAACGGCCGTCAGCCAGGCGAATACACCCCACTGGCCAAGTCCAGAAGGCACAGAGAACAGGGCGATGAACAGCAATGCTGTTGGCAGGCCGCCGGCCAGTATCAGCGGGTGGCGCCGACCCCAGCGCGAGTGCACTTTGTCAGACCAACTGCCGACCAGCGGATCGGATATTGCGTCCCAGGACAGCGCGATAAACATCGCCAGTCCCGCCAGGCTCCCGCTTAGTCCCTGTACCTGCGTGTAGTAGAACACCACGAAGTTGACGTAGGCGGCGTCTTTTACCGAAAACGGCATGTTGCCTATGGCGTATGACCATTTCTGTGAAGCGGTGATGGGGCGCATTGGTGGGTGCGTAACCTTAATTATTGTTAAAGATACAGGGATGCAATGGCGGGCAGTTCAGCATAAAATGACCGCATAGTCAAAAAACAAACTATTACGATAAAGGTGTGCTGTTATGAATGAAAAGGCGGGGCTGAGTGCAGCAAAAGCCGGCAAGTTTGTCGATGTGCTGATCGTCGGTGCGGGGCTGTCGGGGATTGGCAGCGCGCGCCATCTGCAAAGTGATTGCCCCGAACGCACATTCGCCCTGTTAGAAAGCCGCGATTCTCTAGGCGGCACCTGGGACCTGTTTCGCTATCCGGGTATCCGCTCAGACAGTGATATGTATACCCTGGGCTACTCGTTTAAGCCGTGGCTAGGCAATAAGTCCCTCGCAGATGGCTCCTCGATTCTCAGCTATTTGCGCGAAACCGCCCAAGAGACGGGAGTGACGGATCACATCCACTACGGCCGTAGCGTGCGCAGCGCTGCCTGGAGCAGCGAGTCCGCAACATGGACGGTGCAAGTGGAGCGCTCGGATGGCAGTGGCGAAGAGGAGTGGCGTTGCAACTTCCTGCTGATGTGTTCCGGTTACTACAACTACGAGAAGGGTTATGTCCCCGAGTTCGATGGTGTAGAGGATTATCAGGGGCAGATGTTTCATGCCCAGCATTGGCCGGAGGATCTTGATTACGCCGACAAGCGTGTTGTTGTCGTCGGCAGTGGCGCTACCGCGGTAACGCTG
>JBLFXU010000319.1:0-3764 GCA_047609575.1 Bacteroidia bacterium
AACAGACTCAGCTCCATCCCCGGTTGTCCCTGCGTGACACCATCGCACATAGCCGGCACGCCGGAGGCGACCTGCGCAGTACCACCTGCTGCTGCAGCCAGGTCGCGAATTTGGGCGGGATAGTCGGCCAGCGGTTGATGCGCTGACAGCATGTCGTTGTAGGCGTTGATGATACCGATGTTGCTCGCGGCCATACCGCCTATGCGCTGTTTTTCCTGCTCGCTGGCGGCCGCATAGCCGTGGGCCATATTCCCGCATGAAAGCGTGCGTTTGGGTGGCGTCTCTTGCCGCGTGCGTTCGCACATGGCCACGTAGCTTGCTCGAGTAGTTTTACTGCGCTGGCGCAGGTCGTTGGTAACCGTTTCAATAACTGAATGCATAGTCTAGTTCCGCTGCGCGTAGTAGATTTCAAGTGGTGAGGGCGTGGCGCGTAGGACCGCGCGAATTGGTAAGTCTTCGAGGGCGCCCTCTTCGTAGGCGCGCTCCAGCACAGCCAGTTTCTTCTCACCGACGATGTGCAGGTAGCAATGCCGGGCCTTGAGTACCGCCGGCAGACCCAGAGTCATGCGGTCATGCGGCGCGCTGGGCGGCGTCACTGCGATACATAAATTATCGCCCTGCGGATCCAGTGCCTGGGGCAGTGAGGCTGCGCCAGGAAAGAACGATGCGGTGTGGCCATCTTCACCCATACCCAGCACTAACACATCGATGTGTCCGGCGAATGCGCTGAGTTTTTCACTGACGGTTTGCTGTGCTAGAAAAGGTGAGTCTTCGTGGTTTTTCATGCTGATAAACTGTGCCGAGGTGGCGCTGTTCTGTAGCAGGTGCTGGCGGATCAGGCCCGCGTTTGAATCCGGGTGGTCTTCTGCAAGCCAGCGCTCATCCACCTGGGTCACACTGACTTTAGGCCAATTCAGTGTCTGATGTGACAAAGCCTGGAACAGGGCTACAGGCGTAGTTCCACCGGAAACGGCAAGAGTGGCCGTGCCTTTGCGTGCCATAGCCGCTGTCAAATCCTGTGCGATTCTCGCTGCCAACTCTACGGCCAGGGCGGAGTTTTCCTTGAAGCTCTGCAGGGGGTGGGTCACCTCAGCCATACTCGCGCCAGCTTCGTCCATCGCGCGCGACCATAGCGATTGCACTGGTTGGTCCCCAGCTGCCCGCGGCATAGTTCTCTGGCGCCTTTCCTGCCTGTTGCCAGACAGCGTTGATCTGGTCGATCCATTTCCACGCTTGTTCCACTTCGTCGGAACGCACGAACAGGGTTGGGTTCTTGCGGATGACATCCAGTAGCAGGCGCTGGTAGGCGTCGGGTGCGGCGCCCGGTTCGTTTTCTTCGGGAAAGCTCAGGTCCAGCGTGACGCTGCGCAGCGGCGTCTTTACATCGAGGCCGGCGACCTTGTTCATCAGCTCCAGGCTGATGATTTCTTCAGGCTGCAATCTAATAACAAGACGGTTGGGCGCATCGAGTAAGTGTTGGTTAGGAAAGATGTTGTGCGGCACCTGTTTAAATTCAACCACGATTTCCGAAAAACGTTGTTGCAGGCGTTTACCGGTGCGTAAGTAGAAAGGCACACCAGCCCAGCGCCAGTTGTCGATGTGGGCCTTGATCGCAACAAAAGTTTCGGTACTTGAAGGGGATGCATCCTCTTCCTCGCAGTAGCCAGGCGCGGGATTGCCATCGACGTTGCCGGCAGTGTACTGCCCTAGCACTACGTCGCTGCGAATACTGTCGTGGTCTAGAGGGCGCAGTGAAGACAGCACCTTGAGCTTTTCATTGCGTACCGCCGTTGGTGCCAGGTGTGCCGGGGGCTCCATTGCAGCGAGGCAGAGCAGCTGTAGCAGGTGATTCTGTACCATATCGCGCATGGCGCCTGCGCTGTCGTAAAATGGCCAGCGCCCACCTACGCCGATAGCTTCCGCTACAGTGATCTGCACGTTGTCGATGTACTTGTTGTTCCACAGGGGCTCGAGGAAGGTATTGGCAAAGCGCAGGGCCAGCAGGTTTTGCACAGTCTCCTTGCCGAGGTAGTGATCTATGCGATAGACCTGGTCCTCTTCGAAGATACTGGTCAGTTGATCATTGATTTCCCGATAGGAGGCGAGATCATCCCCCAGCGGTTTTTCTACCACGATGCGCGCGTTGGTTCGGACCAGTCCTGCGGCCTGGATGGCTTCGCAGATGGGACCAAATATTGCGGGCGGGGTGGCAAGGTACACCACAAGGTCGCGGCTATCGTCGTTTAGGTGCTCCTGTTTCAGGTGCTTTAAATCCTGATCGGCGGTGGCATCCAGCGAGCAATACGTCAGCCGCGCGGTGAATTCTTTCCATGGCCCTTCTTCAAACTTGCGCGCTGACTTTCGTTTGTCGAACCACTCCCGCACCCTCTGCAGGAAATCATCCTGGGACATTTGCCGTCGAGCCAGACCGAAGATGCGGAAGTCCTCAGGCAGGCAGCCCGCCACCCACAGTGAATACAAGGCCGGATAGAGTTTACGCAGGGCGAGATCCCCTTCGCCGCCGACAATGAGCAGGTCACAGGCCATGGTGCTTGATCCTCCAGTAAGGGTTAATAATGAAAGTATATTACATTATTGCCTGCAGGCCTCAGCCACCGTAACTGCGGACGAAACCTGCTAATACGCCGTGATTGTCGAGATATAGTAGTTCAATACCGGTGTGATTGGTAGTATTTTCGACTTTTCTACTGATAGCGGAGCGCCAGGGCTTGCTCATATAATGTAATAATATTACATTAACATGATTAATTATGAGGTGTGCAACATGGGGCAATTGCTGACAGAGCTGGCCGATAGTGGCGCCAAACGAAGTAAAGCGGCGCATAAAATTGCGTCTTACGTGGTGAGCAATCCCGCCGCGGTCATCAACATGCCGATTGCGGCGGTGGCGGCGGAAATCGGCTGTAGCGAGCCAACGGTGAATCGCTTCTGCACTGGCCTTGGACTAAAAGGTTTCCCCGATTTCAAGTTACGGCTTGCCCAGGAGCTGGCCAGGCGTGAATTTCATGTGGCGCAGGACATAGATGCACAGGACAGTTGTTCAGGTGTTGTCGCAAAAGTGTTTGAGTCGGCTCACGCCAGCCTGCAGACCACGTTGGAAGGCCTGGATCCTGCTGCGATTGATGCGGTCGTAGCGAGACTGCATGATGCGCGCACTATCGTGATCTGTGGGCAGGGTGCCTCGTCCTCCGTTGCGCAGGATGCGCAGCACAAGATGTCCCGGTTCGAGGTGCCGGTGCTCGCACATCAAGACAATCTGATGCAACGCATGAGTGCAGCGGGTCTTAGTGAGCGGGATTGTTTGCTGTGTATCTCTTATACCGGCCGTACCATACCCCTTATCGAGATTGCTGAGCTGGGTCGTGAGTCCGGTGCGAGTCTGATTGGTATTACGGCTCCCGCATCGCCATTGGCACAGCTCTGTGATCTGGTCTTGCCTGTTGTCTCCACCGAGGATACGGACCTTTACATCCCTATGACGTCACGCATCGCCCAGTTGGCTGTGATTGACGTTCTTACCACCCGACTGGCCATGTTGCAGGATGAAAGTTATCCCGGACGTTTTAGACACATCAAGCAGAGCCAGTTGGCGACCCGGCTTGATCGCCGGGACTAGTTCGAGTCCGATCTCTCAGTGAAATGGATTGTTCTCAATCATGCTGTAAGTGCCTGAGGAATTCGGGCAATACATTTTCCGCCGTGTCGCAAAATCGATCGGCTTGCCCCGCTGATTTTTCAGCAGC
>JBLFXU010000320.1:0-3760 GCA_047609575.1 Bacteroidia bacterium
CGAGACTGGATGCACCAACTGGTTAAGGAGATGTTGTTACTGAAACTGACGCAGAATCCGGGCATCAAGGCGTTGATGCCAGAATTGGAGCGAGCAGTTGAAACGCAGGAATTGACCGCCTATGCGGCGGCGCGCCAGATTATTGAAAAGATCTAGCTGCTAATCCAGCGTGCGCTTCTTCTCTCTCGAAAAACTCATAAACCTGCAGGACGGCTATGTTCGGCAATTCAAGATCGATCATCTGCAGCTTCTGTTGTTGCAGCGCGATAGGCAATTGTTTCTTATTGAGGCGAACTGCCCCCACAAGTCACACCCGCTGGATGTATCCAGTATCCACGATGGCGCCATTCAGTGCGCACTGCATCACTACCAGTTTGCGCTGTCTGATGGGCGGCTGCTGTTGGCGACAGACGAGCTGTGCAGGGGTTTGCGAACGTACGACGTGATCTACCAGGGGAATGAAGTCGGTGTGATGCTTAACACCCCGACTTAATACCGAGGCTACTGGGATACAAAAGTCATTGGGGACGCTGCGTATTACCAGGACCAGGCGCTACTGGTCCTGATGTAGCAGAGTCTTGCACTATAAGCCGTAGAGCTCACGATACTCCGGATCTTTCTCCGCGATCAAGGTTGCAAGATCGACCATAACCTTACATTGCTTCCAGGACGCATCGTCCTGCATTTTACCTTCAACCATAACGGCGCCAGAGCCGTCGGGCAGTGCTTCCAGTACACGTTTCGCCCAGGTCACTTCATTCGCTGGTGGGCTGAATACGTGCTTGGCGATATCGATTTGATTGGGGTGCAATGACCAAGCGCCCACGCATCCCATGAGAAATGCGTTGCGAAATTGGTCTTCACAAGCCAGTGGGTCGTCTATGGCGCCAAAGGGTCCGTAGAAGGGCAGGGCGCCAACAGCTACGCAGGCATCAACCATGCGGCCCAGGGTGTAGTGCCACAAGTCTTGCGCATGCGTGGCGCGCGGTGCGTCGGGGTTGTCGGCATCCGGGTCGTCGCGCACCAGGTAACCGGGGTGACCGCCGCCGATTCGGGTGGTTTTCATGCCCCGGGATGCTGCCAAATCAGCTGGCCCCAGGCTCATACCCTGTATACGAGGGCTAGCGTTGGCGATTTCTTCGACATTGGCCACGCCCAGAGCCGTCTCTAACAGACAGTGCAACTGTATTGGCCGGGACAGGCCTATCTTCGCTTCTAATTGCGCCAGCAATTGGTCGGCAAAGTGGATATCCCACGCTCCCTGTATTTTGGGCAACATGATGACGTCGACCTTTTCTCCCGCCTCCATCACGATGCGTGTCACATCGTCTAAAAACCAGGGGCTGTCGAGGCTGTTGACCCGCGTCCATAACTGCGTGTCACCAAAGTCGGTGCTGTTGGCAATCTTGATAAACCCTTCGCGCGCTGCTTCTTTGTTTTCAATCGCAATAGCGTCCTCAAGGTTGCCAAGGATGATGTCTACGCGTGAAACAATGGCAGGCACTTTTTCCGCCATCTTCGGATTGCTGGGATCAAAAAAATGAATCATGCGCGAAGGGCGCACGGGTATGTCACGCAGTGGCTCAGGCGCTCCGATGGCAAGAGGCTTAAAAAAATCTTTGGGGCTACGCATTATGTTCTCCAGAGGTCTATGTCTGATTGTTCCCTGACAAGGTACTCGTCAGGGTGTCGTGTAGGGCATCGTACAGGGTAAAAGGGTTGTCCGTTCCGTTGACCAGTCGTTGCTGCAGCGCGTCGGCTCCGCCGAGTTTGTCCAATCCCGACTGGCCGAATGCATGGATAATTCGCTTTGCTACCCACTGTGCCTGATTGGCCGATCTACGCTGTTGTAGGTCGGGTTCGATCGTGTGGCGATGAGCTGCTAGCGCATCGGCCAGTTCGGTAATGCCTATGTTGTGCGTCGCACTCGTTGCCAGTACCGGGACTCTCCAATCGTCACTGCGCTGCGAGTTACCCAGCGTAGTGCGCAATTCGTTGAGTGTACGTCGGGCCACATCACCCATATCTTCTTTATTAACAACAAGCAGATCGGGGATCTCCAGGATGCCAGCCTTGAGAAATTGAACGCTGTCTCCGGAGCCTGGTTGAGCAATAAAGCAGGTGGTGTCGCAGGTCTGGGCAACATCAATCTCGCGCTGTCCTACGCCTACCGTTTCCACGACTACGATATCGAAGGCTGCGAGCATGGCAAGGCTCATAGGCCACACCTGGGGACTCAGCCCGCCAAAATCACCACGGCTAGAAAGTGAGCGTACGAAAACGCCGTCATCCTCACTGCTGGTCTTCATTCTCAAGCGGTCGCCTAACAGGGCACCACCGCTGACGGGGCTGGACGGGTCCACAGCCAGTACACCAACGCGCTTGCCGCGCTGGCGCCATACGCTGATCAAGGCTGCCGTGAGTGAAGATTTGCCTACACCTGGAGGCCCGGTGATACCCACAAGATGGCTTTGACACCCTGCTTTGAGCGCACTAATTTTGTCCAGCAACGTTGCGGCTAGGTGGCGGGCCTCTGGTCGTTGGTCATCCAGTAGGTTAAGGCTTTGGGCCACGGCTTGTCGGTCGCCCGTCATAAGCGTGGCGGCAAGCGTGGCGGTATCAATTCCGGCTAAGGTGTCCACAGTTTTAGTTGGCGTTTTCCAGGCCGTTGGCTGTGCGGATGATTGCCACCATCCTGGCCATAATAGAATTCATATCGATGTCTTTCGGTGTAAAGACAGCCTTAATGCCCTTGGCGATGAGCACCTTGGCATCATCTGCAGGAATGATGCCGCCGATAACGACAGGCACGTCTTCAATACCCAGTGTTTTCAGTTCGGCGTAGATGTCTTCGACCAGTTCCATGTGACTGCCGGATAACACAGACAGCCCAATCAGATGCACACCTTCTTCCTGGGCCGCTCTAGCAATCTGTACGGGCGTTAGTCGAATACCCTCATAGACGATTTCAAAACCGGCATCTCTGCCTTTAACAGCGATCTGCTCTGCGCCATTGCTGTGACCGTCCAATCCGGGTTTGCCTATCAGCAGGCGTAAGGGCCGTCCGAGTGCCTCGCCAGTTTTCTGTACCTGGTCACGCAGCTCAAGTAGATTCTCGTTTGCTACGGCGGAAGTGCCAGAAAAATCCACGCCAGTCGGCGCGCGGTACTCACCAAAAATATCACGCAGAACCTGGCTCCACTCTCCCGTGGTAACCCCGGCACGTGCGCACTCAACGGACGCTGGCATTATGTTATCCAAGCCTGTGGCGGCATCGCGCAGTTGCGTTAATGCCTGCTCCACCGCACCAGGATCGCGTTGAGTTCGAAACGCTTGCAGCGATTCAATTTGGGCCTGTTCTGCTTTGGCATCAATTTTGAGGATGCCTGAGTCTCCGCCTGTAGTTAACGGAGATTCAGCGGTCTGCTTGAAACAGTTCACGCCGACGATTTTAAGGTCACCATTTTCTATGTTGCGCATGCGGGCTGTGTGGCTTTGTACCAGCTCGCGTTTGACGTGGCCGTTTTCAATGCAGGCTACCATGCCACCGAGGGCTTTAATGCGTGCCATTTCTTCCTCGGCGCCTGCGACAAGAGACTGCACCTTTGCTTCAACTACAGGAGAGCCGTCTAACAGATCGCCGTACTCAAGTAGATCTGTCTCCAGTGCCAGCACTTGCTGCATGCGCAATGCCCACTGTTGGTCCCAGGGTCTTGGCAGGCCCAGGGCCTCATTCCAGGCAGGCAACTGTATGGCGCGT
>JBLFXU010000321.1:0-3755 GCA_047609575.1 Bacteroidia bacterium
CGATGATCTGATCGATGTTGATTTTGCTGTGGAAGAGCAATCATCCGGCAGTATCGGCGCAAGCTTTGGTTTTGCACAGGATGCGGGTTTGATCCTGGGTTTGAACTTGCAGCAGGATAATTTTCTGGGCACTGGTAAGCGAGTGGGCATTGGCCTGAATTCCTCGAAGTACCAGGACGTCTACAATTTCAGTTACACAAATCCCTATTACACAGAGGATGGTGTGAGTCGCGGCTTCAATATTTTTTACCGAGCCACTGACCTGGATGAAGTAAACGTGGCGAGCTATAGCACCAACACCTTGGGCGGTGCCATCACCTTCGGGTACCCCATTGGGGAGACGGAGCGTCTGGGCTTTAGCTTCGGTATATCCAACACCGAGATTAATACCGGCCGCTTTGCCGTGCAGGAAATTCAAGCGAGCCCCCGGTTGTTTGATGGGGTCGACTTTTATTATCAAAGCAAGCTGAACGATGACGGAGCTACCTACAGTGATATCGAGCAGCTATTGCCCATTGGTACGCTACCGCCAGAGTTTGAGGTACAACCCGATGGTACCGGGTTTCTTGACGAGAACGGTGAAGAATTCCTGAATTGGACTCTCACAACGACCTGGAGTGAGTCCACCTTGAACCGCGGTCGCCTGGCTACCCGTGGCCATTCGCAGCAGGTGGCATTTGAAGCTTCAATGCCAGCCTCCGACCTTGAGTTCTACAAGTTGACCTACCGCGGAGAAATCTATTTCCCGGTGCCGTTACTGGACAGCTGGACTATGCGCCTACGCACCAAGATAGGCTATGGCGATGGCTACGGTGACACTACCGAACTGCCGTTTTATGAGCATTTCTTCGGCGGTGGTTTTGGGTCTGTGCGTGGTTATGAAAGTAACACCCTGGGCCCTCGTAGTACCCCCGCGGATCAATACCTATTTGATACGCCTGTGACGGCTATCGATGAAGACGGCAATCCAACCGAGCGCGGTAGTGAGCTTGGCTTCATTGAAAGAGATGGCAAATTGATATTTTCCCAGGTTAACGATAGCCCTGATCCGTTTGGTGGTAACGTGTTAATCGAGGGTGGTGCGGAATTTATTTTCCCGCTGCCATTTGTTAAGGATCGCAGTAGTTTACGTTCAGCGTTCTTTTTTGACTTCGGTAACGTTTTTGATACGGAATGTCGCGCCAGCCAGCAAAACTGTTTTGATGTCGATCTGGACGAGCTGCGTTATTCGTTTGGTGTGGGCGTGACCTGGATTACCGGATTTGGCCCCATGACCTTTAGTCTGGCGCAGCCACTGAACTCTGGAGAGTTTGACGAGGAAGAGGTGTTCCAGTTTACTTTGGGTCGTGGATTCTAAATTTAATTTTTATTGATTGGAGAAGACTGTGTCTAGAATGTTGAAAGTTGTCCTGGTGGTAATGGCCATCGCAATGCCGGGTTTAGCTCACGCCCAGGGCAAGATTGCCGTGGTTGATGTACGTGCCGCTATTCTCATGACAGATTTTGCCCAAGAGCGTATGTCTGAGGTACGCGCAGAGGAAGATTACAAGGCCGACAAAGCCGAGTACGACAAGCTGAAGACCGAGGGCGAAGCCCTGCTAAAAAAGTTCCAGAAAGATGCCGCAGTGATGAGCGCTGAGCAGCAATTAGCAGCTCAGAAAAAGCTGGGCAGCAAGCAGGCAGATCTTGACCACGTCACCGGTAAACTGCAGCAGGCTGAACAGGCCGCGGGTCAGGCCTTGTTGCAGGAAATGGCACCCAAGGTTGAAGAAGTACTGCGAGATATTATTGCTCAAGAAGGCGTAGGTCTTTTGTTGAACAAGTCTGCCGTGATTCACGCTGACACTGGTTACCAGGTTACTGCCAAGGTCACGGACAAGCTGAACCAGTTCAACGCGAAGTAAGTCGTCGGTGTACACCCTGGGTGAACTGGCTGATCGGCTAGATCTTGCGTTCACCGGGGACGCCGATCGCACATTTACCGGGCTGGCTTCCCTGACGGTTGCCGGTCCGGAGCATCTCAGTTTTCTATCCGGGAAACGCTACCTTGCCGAGATGGCGGACACCCATGCTGGCGCCGTAATCTTGTCTCGTGAGTATGCAGCAAGCTGCCCAGCAGACTGCATCATTGCCAAATCACCTTATGCAGCGTTTGCGCGAGCCTCGCAGTTATTCGTTGCACTTCCTGCGCCCAAGCCTGGCGTGCACAGTAGCGCTGTTATCGACTCATCGGCCCAAGTGCATCCCAGCGCTACCGTCGGGGCGGGTGTTGTGCTGGAGGCGGGTGCTGTGGTCGCTGCCGAGGTAGTACTGGAAGCGGGTGTCTGTATTGGCAGGTTTAGTCGGGTAGGGAGGGGCAGCCATATTTATCCGCACGTTGTGCTCTACCATGATGTCCATTTGGGCGAGCAGTGTATTGTGCACAGCCAGGCCGTGCTCGGCGCGGATGGTTTTGGTTTCGCTCCCTCAGATTCGGGTTGGCTCAAAATTCACCAGTTGGGCGGGGTTCGTATTGGCGACCGGGTTGAGATCGGTGCTTGCAGTGCGGTAGACCGGGGCACGCTAGAATCGACGGTCATTGAGGACGGCGTCATTATTGATAATCATGTGCAGGTAGGACACAACTGTCGCATCGGTCGCAATACAGCCATTGCTGGCTGTGTTGGGCTCGCCGGCAGCACTGTGATCGGCGAGAACTGTACTTTGGCGGGCGGAGTTGGCGTCGTCGGGCATGTGAGTATTTGCGCTGATGTGCACATCACCGGGATGACTATGGTGACCAAGTCCATTGATCAGCCTGGCTCGTATTCCTCTGGCACGCCAATGTCGCGTACCAGCGATTGGAAGCGACAGGCGGTACGATTCAGCCAGCTGGACGATATCCAGCGGCGCTTGTCCTCGCTTGAGCGCGAGCAGGACAATAATTCAGGAGTCAGCTAGCCCCAATGATGGACATCGCAGAAATTCGGCAGTACCTACCCCATCGATACCCATTTCTGCTGGTGGATCGTGTCGTGGAGATTACCGCGGGTGAGAATATTCTGGCGTACAAAAATCTCAGCATAAATGAGCCGTTCTTTAATGGTCACTTTCCCGATCAGCCAGTTTTTCCAGGTGTTTTGCTGATTGAAGCGATGGCCCAGGTGGCAGGCATTTTGGGCTTCTACAGTCAGGGCAAAACAATCGAAGATGGCTCTATTTACTATTTCGCTGGCGCGGACAAGGTCCGTTTCAAGCGCCCCTGTGTGCCTGGAGACAGGGTTATGCTGCGGGCCCAGATAATGTCTTCGCGGCGTGGCATCTGGAAGTTTGATGTGCGGGCGGAAGTAGACGAACAACTGGCGGCCTCTGCCACAATTCTCTGCGCGGATCGGTGATCAATGATAGGCGCAGGTTCCCAATGACGCAGTTCGGTTCCTAATGATTGACAGTCACGCTATTGTCGACCCCAGTGCACGGCTTGCACCCGATGTGACGGTCGGACCGTGGTCGCTAATCGGACCTGACGTTGAAATTGGGCCGGGCTGTATTATAGAGCCCCATGTGGTGATTCGTGGCCCGACGGTGCTGGGTGGCGGAACACATGTCTACCAGTTTTCTTCCATCGGCGAGGCAACACCTGACCTGAAGTATCGCAACGAGCCGACGCGTCTGGTGATTGGGCAGAATAATGTCATTCGCGAGAACGTTACCATCCACCGGGGGACCATTCAGGGGCGCTCGGAAACGACTATTGGTAACTCAAACCTGATCAT
>JBLFXU010000322.1:0-3747 GCA_047609575.1 Bacteroidia bacterium
GGTACCAGACGTGAGGCAGGTAAATTTATCGCCTCGCAATACGCACCAAAGCCCGCAGAGCAATACGCGACTCGATCACCCACGGTGAGGTCGACACCCTCGCCCACCGCCTGCACGACCCCGGCAGCTTCCATGCCTATACCTGTCGGCAGCGGAATTGGATAAAGGCCGCTACGATGGTATGTGTCGATGAAATTCAGTCCAATGGCGCGATGCTCGATTGTCGCCATTCCCGGTCCCGGCGCATCCAGCACAACCTCCTCGAGCTGCATAACCTCAGGGCCACCATTCTCATGCACTCTTACGGCCTGCACCATGTTCTGCTCTCCAAATTCTTAACGGCTGGAAGAAAGACCACAGTGTGCCCGACCTGAGCCTGGAGGCGCAATGCAGACAGGGCAGGTTCGACCCATTTACCCTCACCTTCGGGTACACTGCGGTACGCAGAAAAGACTACTTAACGAACAGGAGGCAAGGCTGGTGTTTGAGGAACTGGGTTTGGACAGGCGCTTGCAACTGGGGCTTGATGCGCTGGAGTTTGCCGAGCCCACAGAAGTACAGCAAGCGGTTGTGCCGCAGGCACTGCAGGGGGTCGATCTGCTAGTTAGCGCAGAAACGGGCAGCGGCAAGACACTGGCTTATCTGCTGCCGCTGGCGCAGCGTATACTGGCAAGCAACGACACAACCAGCACTGGCACCCTGGCCTTGATCCTGGTTCCCACACGTGAACTCGCCAGGCAAATTCTCAAGCACGCCCGACAATTGATCGACAAAACGCCCCTCAATGCACAAGCCATTACCGGAGGCGCCGATTTCAAATTCCAGAAAGCGTTATTGCGAAAGGACCCGGAGATTCTGATCGCCACCCCGGGCCGACTACTGGAACACTGTGAGAGGAAAAGCGCTGACCTGTCCTGCCTCCAAACCCTGATATTGGATGAGGCAGATCGCATGCTCGATATGGGCTTTCGTGAGGAAGTACTCAAACTCTGCGCCTTCGCCCATCCCAAACGGCAAGTCCAGCTGTTATCGGCCACCCTGTCACACCGAGGCGTACGCAATATCGCCAGCGACTTGCTACACGAACCCATTACTGTCGCCCTGGGAGACATGCGCCAGGCGCACGCGAACATATTTCATCAGCGCGTTCTCGCGGATAGTCAGGAGCACAAAGACCAACTTCTCGTCGCACTATTGAACAAGGGCGGCTTCCAACGTGCGCTGGTTTTTGCCAACAAACGCAGTACGGCACAACGGCTGGCAGGCTTTATTGCCTACAAGGGTCTGCGCGCGGCGGCACTGCATGGAGAACTGACCACGGAAGAACGCAAAAAGGTGGTCAACCAGATACAAGACAACAAGATCGATATCCTCTGTGCCAGTGACGTCGCTGCACGCGGTCTGGACGTTGAAGGCATAGACCTGGTCATCAACTACGACATGCCCCACAACGGCAAGGATTATCTACACCGCACCGGGCGCACCGGGCGAGCCGGGGCAAAGGGTCTTGCAATTACCCTGGTTGCGGCCATGGAATGGAATCTCATGATCAGTATCCAGCGCTTTTTGAACACGGAGTTCGAGCCGCGCTCAATGCCTGGCCTCAAGGCGCGCTACGCCGGTCCAAAGAAACAAAAAACATCCGGCAAGGCCGCCGGCAGTAAAAAGAAGAAGAATAAAACGACAGACCCAAAAGCCAAGGCAAGGGCGCGCGATCGCAAGAATACCGGCAAGCGGCGTACAAATTCGAAACAGGCTAATGACGGCTTCGCGCCGCCGAAAAAGAACTTAAACCAGGACTGATGCGACTGTTTTTCGGCCTGGAATCCGACCGTCAGACCAGCCAGAGAATCGCAGACTGGCGCGATACTCACCTGCCCTGCAATGGCCGCGCGGTGCCCCCGCCAATTTCCACATCACCCTCGCATTCATCGGTGAGCTAAGCCATCAACAGCTTGATCAGCTCGTGCAACGAACGGATGAAAGGCTGGCTGAGGCTCTCCCAGCCGCAGGTGTACTAAACCTGGACACGGCTGGCTATTGGGCAAAGCCTGGGAAATGGCCTAGCCCAACACAGCCGGCGCCGACCGTTCTGCCTCTCGTTCTAACGTGGAATACGCGGATTCAGGCTTTTCGCCAGGTCGTACAACCGCGCTGTCCAGGACCCGAAGCAACGCAAAGCTGTACCTCGCGCAAATCATCGCCGTCACTAGCTTCCATCAGCAGGCTCAGCATATAGCGCGAGAACTCTTCTACGGTAGCGTTACGAATCGGTAATATCTGCGTATCGCTCTTGAGAAATAGCATTGAGTCGCCGGCATGGATAACACGATGATTTTCCCCCGCATCCTCAATCTGCGAAAAAGGGGACTGCCCGGCCAGCAACATATATTCATCCAACTGATCACAGAGCGCAGCAATGCGATTTTTGTAGACGTTATAGTCGGCCGAAAAGCCGTTATCCCCCATCGGGGCCACTATCATTGCCGATACAGAGTAATTATGTCCGTGCAGGCGCTCTCGCTCAGTGGCGGAAAAGATTGTGAAGTGCGCAGCGGAAAACTTGTGGCTTTCTTTATCGATGTACAGCGTAGTCAATTCTTCCATGGATGCAGTTTAACGGAATGCACACCTTGACGTCACCGGAGAAATGTCGGAGCCTGCTGTGTCAGGGAGCAATGGAAACACACAGTCCATGAAAGCAGCAGTTATCACCGGAGCAAGCGTGGGTATTGGCAGCGCCACCGCTGCGGCCTTTCTTGACGCCGGCTTCCAGGTCTTCAACCTGTCCCGCAGGGCCTGCAGCATCGCAGGTGTTACCAACCTGAGCTGCGATCTCACCAGCGACGACGCTATCGCTGCGGCGGCGACACAGCTGCGTGAGGCCCTGGCGGACTGCAGCGAAGTCACGCTGATTCACAATGCGGCCCGCATGAACAAGGACAGCGTATCTGACTGTATCAGCGACGATCTGCGCGAAGTACTGGAAACCAACGTGATTGCCATTAACAGCCTGAATCAACATCTCATGCCGTTAATGCCTGCTGGATCAAGTCTTCTCTACATTGGCTCCACACTTTCAGAAAAAGCAGTGCCCGGTTCATTCAGCTATGTCATCAGCAAACACGCTCAGTTAGGCATGATGAGAGCCACTTGCCAGGACCTGATGGGCAGCGGTATCCATACCGCACTGATCTGTCCCGGTTTTACCGATACAGAAATGCTACGCACCCATCTGGGCAATAACCCGGATACAGAGGCGGCAGTGGCGAGCCTGAACAGCTTCAACCGACTGATTGACCCGGCGGAAATTGCCGAATTAGTCCGCTGGGCCCATCACAATCCAGTCATCAATGGCGCCGTCCTGCACGCCAATCTCGGACAGAAGGAGAGCTGAGCTATGGCTGTTGCCCCGGCACTCACCGAACGCCGCGAGCGCACATTCATCGTACTGGCTGGCATTTTCCTGTGTGCCATGACACTGCTCAACGTCATTGGTATCACGCGCTTTGTCCAACTAGGACCCATGGCGCTGGCAGTTGGCGTGCTGCCCTACCCTCTTACCTTTCTGTGTACCGATCTCATCTGCGAGCTTTATGGCAAAGCAAGGGCCAACTTCCTCGTGACCGTTGGCCTGGGGTTAAACTTTTTCATTTTGGGGGTGCTTGTACTGGGCAACTCTATACCCGCAGTACCTGCTGAAAACATGCCGCCATGGCAGAGTCTGCAGCTGGCCGCCCCCGTAGC
>JBLFXU010000323.1:0-3710 GCA_047609575.1 Bacteroidia bacterium
TACTGCCTGTACTACCGAGCACGCCATTTGTACTCCTGGCGTCCTGGTTTTTCGCGCGATCATCCCCGAAGTGGCACCAGAAGCTACTCAACAGCGAGCTGTTCGGCCCAATGATCCGCAACTGGGAGAGCCATCGCTGTATCTCACGTCGGACAAAAATTGTGGGGTTAACGGGAATGGCGATCGCAGGCAGTGCATCGCTCGTATTTGCGATCCATGACCCTGCCCTAAGAGTTGCCACCGCATTGCTGTTGGCCATTGGGGCTGCCACCTTACTGCTACTGAAGACCTGTCCCGACTGTGAAGACCCGACCGACGTTCATGGCACGAAGGGGTCTGGCTAGGCGTTGTTGTTACAACACCCTTGGAACGAAGCAGCAAGTACTTAATCGAAACCTTCCAACCAACTACGCCCGTCTCACGCAGAGGCGGGTAGCTCAATCGGTTCAGTGGGCCAGGGCACGGCTTTTTCAAGTTCCGCCGCAATACACAGAAGACTATCTTCTCGGTAAGGCGCCGCAACCAACTGCAGACCAATGGGCAGGCCATCACGGCTCTTGTGCAATGGTAATGAAATAGCAGGTTGCCCGGTGATATTGAACGGGGCAACGAACGGCACTATCTGTGACGAACGGATTAGCCCCGCCAGCGGGTTCGATGGATCATGAAACTGTCCCAGCGGCGGCGGTGGCTCTGGCATAACGGGTGTTAGTAATAGGTCGAAGCCATCATCAGACCAAAATTTTACGAGCTCGCGCGAACCGCTGTGAAAAAACTCTATGGCAGCAAGGAAATCAAGGGCTTTCGCGGAACGGCCCGGCTCTGCGATCAGCCAGGTGCCAGGCTCTACATCTGCCTCGGTGACCGGACGTCCCAACTTCGCACTGACCTTGTCAAGTTCAGCCGCCGTCCATACACCATACGCCGTCATGAAATGCGCCATGGTCGCCTCGAAGAACTCCGGGGTACCCCAAACTGCTGGTCGCGCCTCTTCAACCTGATGGCCCAGCGCTTCAAGTTGCCGCGCAGTCTCGTGCACCGCCAGCACACACTCTGGCGAAGTCGTCACGCCGGCATCCGTTGATTCAGTGGTGAAACCAATCCGAAGCCGCGGGCCCGCTTCTAATATTTCCTGCGGATAAGGCCGCAATGGCGGCGGCGCTGTATAAGGATCGCCGGGCATCTCTCCCTGAATAGCCTGCAAAATGGCCGCGCAATCTCGTACCGTTCGGGTCAAGGCCATCCTCGCCACAAGACCACCCCACGCTTCACCTGCCTCGGGCCCCAGTGAGTGACGACCGCGAGTGGGTTTAAGCCCGACCAGACCACAGGAGGACGCGGGTATACGAATAGAACCTCCGCCATCGCCAGCATGGGCCATAGGCACAAAACCCGCAGCCACCGACGCCGCTGAGCCGCCACTGGAGCCGCCAGGACTGTGCTGAAGGTTCCAGGGATTGCGTGTAGGACCTTTCGACAAAGGCTCGGTAGTTGGCATCAGTCCGAACTCAGGCGTATTGGTGCGCCCGAGGATCACCAGTCCCGCTTGCCGGAATTTGGTGGTCAGATGGCTGTCTGTGCTCGCGACATAGCCCGCCTCCGCCAGGGCCCGATTGCCAGCATGAAAGGGATCGCCTGCAGAATAGCCGTCGAGATCCTTGAGCAGAAACGGCACTCCCCGGAAGGGACCCTCTGGCAAGTCGCCCTGCGCTTCTTCTCGCGCGCGCTCGAAGCGCTCGTGGATAACCGCATTGAGTGCTGGATTACCGCGCTCTATACGCGCGATAGCCGCATCCACCAATTCCAGCGGCGACACGTCTCCACCGCGCACAAGGGCTGCCTGAGCAGTCGCATCTAGGGAGGCAAAATCATCAGCATTATCGTTATCGGCATTCATAGTAGATATTGATCCAGTTGAGTGCAAAAAAAGTACATCGATAGCGACGTTACCCTAATCCAAGATAGCACCGCTGACAAATTCGCGTACGTATCCAGGGCACTGAACTGCGCATGCGTAGCGAAGCCACAATGGCGAATTTTGCTCCTAACTCATAGAGTTGCATAATCTTAGTCCTTTACCATACTGTCCATAACAAAAAGAAACAGGTGCAAATATCATGTCGACCGGGAATAAGAGAAAATCAACGTCAGGCGAGTTAAACCGCCGAGGGTTTCTGCGTGTCAGCGCATTGGGCACCGGCGCATTGGCCATCGGTAGCGGAGGCCTGCTAACAGCCTGCGACCCACTGCCACTGAACCCCCCGGATGAGAACGGTATTCGGCTTCACCCCTGGTTCAAGTCCAGGGTCGTTGCTACTACTGGCGAGAACGTACCTGGCACAGATTACCCCTGGCATCTGTGGCCGGATGGTGGCGGTGGTTTTGCCCTGCCGGACGGTGGCTGGTCGTACGTATCCAACTCCGAATGGTTTACCAGCAATGAAGGCGGCGCCGGTGCAAGCTACCTGCGCTTCGGATCCGATGGTGTTGTGTCGGACGCAGGCAGGGTCCTCTCCGGCACATTGAGAAATTGCTCTGGCGGCATTACGCCCTGGGGCACATGGCTGAGCTGTGAAGAGGTCCCGAACGGCTCAGTCTGGGAATGCGACCCGTTAGGCGCGGTTCCAGCAATCCAGCACACCGGAATGGGACAGTTCTTCCATGAGGCAGCGGCATGCCACCCCGACCAGGAAGTGGTCTTCATGACTGAAGACCTTCCCACGGGAGGGCTGTACCGCTTTATACCCAATACCTGGGGAGAGCTGAGTACAGGAATACTGCAGGTATTGACTGAGCCAACAGCCGGCACGCTGAGCTGGGAAACCGTGCCAGATCCTATTGGCGATCCCATCGCTACCCGCGATCAAGTGCCGGATACCAAGCAGTTCAATGGTGGCGAGGGCATAGATTTGTCGAACGGGAATGTCGTCTTCACCACCAAAGGTGACAATAAAGTCTGGTCTTACGATCCCGTGGCAAACACGCTGACGACCCTGTATGACGCCGCTATTGCGGTAAATGGCGTGCTCACCGGCGTCGACAATGTAGAGACATCGGCCGAAGGCGTGATCTATGTCTGCGAAGACGGCGGCGACATGCAAATTGTTCTAGTGCGCGAAGATGGCTCAACATTCCCCGTCGTGCAAATCGCCGACAACCCCACCTCTGAAATCTGCGGCGCGGCATTTGATCCTTCAGGGAAAAGACTGTATTTCAGCGACCAGAGAGGTCCCGGACGGACCATAGAAGTCAATGGGCCCTGGAATCTATTTACAGATCCTGGACTGTTCCCGTTCCCGGAAGTGGAGCCTGAGGCAACCTAGGAGCTCCGTCCGGCGGTCAAACTCGATGGCACCACGGGGCCATCGATTTGCTAACCCTAACGTTAATCGATAGCCCGGAAGCGTTTCTGGGTAACCGCATCTGCGCCTTGCACTGTGCCATCAACCTCCTGCAATACTTGGTTCTCACCCCCACCCCTGGAGCATCAGCGGCGTTGTTCCAGAGGTGTGCAAGGTATGTGCTAATCCTGCATCGCTTTCACGTGGGGCCAAACTTCCGATTCAAAAAGCTGCAATCCGCGCCAGGCCAATTCAGGATCTAATCCGCCCAATAACGGGCAAAGAATGAAGGTGCGCTGTGTGCCCAGTGCCTCGATCATGGCAACAGCGTCCTTGGGCGTTAGCACTTGGTAGGCACCGCTTGCACGT
>JBLFXU010000324.1:0-3667 GCA_047609575.1 Bacteroidia bacterium
CGCTTGCACGTAAGTCATTCACATCCACACCCCCCGCAAATGGCCCGGCTGCTTTGCCATACGCTTCTATCGTCCACTGCGCATAAGATTCAACAACGTGCTTGGCATGTGGCGCAATCCGTTGCCAGTCGCCTTCGGGATCATTGCTCACGTGTGTGTAGATCGGCCCCAGAGATTTGAAAGATTCTCCTGGATCCGGCTTCCCCATTTCAATGCAGGTGCGCCTATAGATATCCCAGTTCTCACCACCGGGTGGATAATAGCCATCGGCGATACGCGCAGCGCGCCGGGCCACCGCAGGATGAGATCCGCCCAATAGCAAGCGGGGCGGCGGCTCGGGTACCGGCGTTACAGTGATACTGCGCCCCTCATACTCAAAGGTGGCGCCCGACCATGCCTTGCGTAAAAATTCGAAAGTACTGACATACAGATCCTTTCTGTCTTCCCGGCGCTTACCGAACATCTGGAATTCATAGGGGCGGTATCCCGCCCCTATGACCACTTCCAACCTTCCCTGACAAAGGTACTGCGCAACAGAAAGGTCTTCAGCAAGCTTGACCGGGTCGTAGAGTGGCGCCAATAACACATTGGGGCGAACTGTAATGCTCTTTGTGCGCGCGCCAATGGCTGCAGCCATTGGAATTGGAGATGGTAGGTACCCATCCTCCGCAGCGTGATGCTCACCGAGCCCCACCGTATCGAAACCAATATCATCGGCCCATGCACACATGTCCAATGCCGCATCGTAGAGTGACTGCCTCGACGCGCCAAAATCTGGTGCACGTAGATCGAAACTGATCACAAATTCCATCTGCTTTCTCCCCTGTGACATGACCGATTCGCGGCAGCAAAAGCTAACACAAAAATGCTGCAACCGGACACCGCACAGGACTTAGCCGCTCCACAGATACACCGTCCACCACAAACTCCGGTACTGCCAGCCCAAGTGCCGCCGGCCCAGACTCCCAACACCTGGCCGAGCCCGGCGTTGCTACATCACCGCCAGCCCGCAAAGGGCAAAGGGCAAAAACCAGGCAACCTCACACCGCCCTCCAATGCCGGGAAACTCTCCCCAGGACTGAACTCTCACCCCTGAACCTCCCTCATACGCACCAATGAACCAGATTCCGCGCACTAACGTACTTACGTGGGTATACTGCCGCTAGACTAACCAGCTACCACCATTCGCCCTCGTGGTGACAATGCAGTCAAAGGCTTGGGTCTTCTACCTAAGCTACTAATAAATGGTCAAAAATTACACTCAGGACTACCCGCCATGAGAACTCTCTTTTCCCAAACCACCCGCATGCTCTGTGCAGCACTCGCCAGTGCACTGTTACTGGCCTGTTCAGACGGCAAGGATGATCTTTCCCAGATTAATGAGTATCTGCTAATCCCTTCGCCTGTCATGTCTATGCCGCCTGCGGAAGGCGCAATCAGCCTGCTCGCACACAACTTTGATCTTGGTGATGTGGGCTATATGCAATCCGAATATTTTCTTGAAGGTACGGCTTCAGCCTTCACTAACCTCAATGAGTTCGGCAGTGATGGTGTATGGGCCGCCGAACCAGCCGAGCAGGCAACCTACAAAACCAGAATTGTTGTCTATCGCCCTATAGACCCTGACGATTTCAACGGCAACGTGCTCATGGAATGGCTCAATGTCACTGCTGGCTTTGAAACACCGCCAAGCTGGGGCACGGGGCAGCTGGAGATGCGCCGCGGTGGCTCGGTGTGGGTGGGTGTGTCAGCCCAGATCGTTGGCATTGAAGGCAGCTCTGGGGGTCTTCCGTTGCCTCTTTATCTTAAGGCGGTTGATCCGGTACGTTATGGCTCGCTGCTACACCCGGGTGACAGCTTTTCCTACGATATTTTCTCGCAGGCAGCTCAGTCTATACGCAATCCATCAGGTATTGATCCTCTAGGCGGGCTCGTTGTCCAAAACATCATCGCCTATGGTGAATCCCAGTCTGCAAGCCGACTCACTACCTACGTCAATGCCTTGCACCCTCTGTACAACACCTTCGACGGCTATATGATTCACAGCCGGGGTGATGGCGCCTCATCGCTGACGCAGGACCCACTGGTCTCCATTCCAGCACCAGCAGCGCCTAGAATCCGGGCCGACCTGAACGTCCCGGTGATGACCTTTGAAACAGAAACCGATGTGGTGCTACTGGAGTTTTTCAAAGCGCGCCAACCAGATACGGACATGCTGCGCACCTGGGAAGTGGCAGGTACAGCGCACGGTGACTACTACACATTTGTATCCGGGCGCGATGACGCGGTGGGTGACCCTATTTTTGCGTCAGTCATCGAAGAGCCTTCGATTCTTGGTTTTATCACTTGTGACAGACCAATGAACAATGGGCCACATCACTACGTATTCAACGCTGCGGTGCGCGCGCTCAATGAATGGGTGTCAAACGGAACTCTACCTGAGCAATCTCCACAGCTGGAAATTAACGAAGATGGTTCCGACTACCTGTTCGACGATGTTGGCAATGTACTAGGCGGCATTCGCACACCCTATGTCGACGCGCCCTCTGCCCTGCTGCGCGGTGAGGCCAATGAGGGAAACAATTTCTGTTTCCTTTTCGGTACAACATCCCTGTTCAGCGCCGCGCAGATGGCGAGCCTCTACGTGGATGAAGCGGGCTTTGTCGCTGCGGTAACCGAAGCGACAAGTTCCGCTGTCTCCGAAGGCTTCCTTCTGCAGGTAGACGCCGATGCGATTATTACCTGGGCACCGCAGCAGTGGCGTTCACAGACCGAGAGTCCATGACAGATGCAGCAACGCTGAGACCAAACTTCCAAACAGTCTGGTCTCAGCACACTCGCTAATCAGGCAGTAATTCCCTTTTTTACGACGCAATACCCAAGAGACGACAGTCCCTTCTTGCGCCAACCCCAAACAGCTAAGGTGTCACCATTGTGCTAGCCAATTTAATCGTCTTACTTGCCGTACTAGTGCTCGGCTTACCACTGGCAGCACTGTTACTGCTTAAACTCATGCCTGCGCCTGTACTGAACTGGGCAGATCGGCGTGCCACCCGCGCGCTCGATGTAGAAGCCTACAACAAGGCCAGCCCCTACAATGCACCGTGCTTCAAGCCGGTACATTCGATATGCAGCGGCGCTGCCCTGGAAGTCACTGGTGCGATACCAGCTGATCTGGAGGGGGTCTATCTGCGTAACGGCACTAACCTGCAATTTGAAGAAACCAACGGCCGCTACCACATGTTCAACGGTGCCGGCATGTTACATCAGGTACAGATTGGCCAGGGAAAAGCCACGTACTCCAACACCTATGTAAAAACGCCCCGTTACCTGATAGAGGACGCGGCTGGCAGTGACCAGTACCTGCACTTTGGCGATCTGGCCGGTGGTGGTAAAGCTGGCTTCGCCCGGCTGACAATCAACAACCTGAAGCAAAAACTGGGCGTTATTCCCAAGCTGGAAGTTCTGGAAAGTGGCTCTTCTACTACGGCGATCCAATACCACCATGGCAAGTTGTACTGCTTGCAGGAGACCAGCTATCCGTTTGCCTTGGACACACGGATTGACAACGGACAGTTGATTCTCGAAGGCACCGGCGACTGGGACACATTCGGTGGCAAGCTGGAAAGCCCGTTCACTGCACACCCCAAGACTGACCCCGAGACTG
>JBLFXU010000325.1:0-3635 GCA_047609575.1 Bacteroidia bacterium
TCTTGCGTATCTTTCTCTTGCATGTCTGGTGTGAAGCCACCAGCCTGGATCATGAAGTTGGGGATAACGCGGTGAAAGATAGTGCCGTTGTAGAAACCGCTGTCGACATAGCTGAGGAAGTTTTCTACTGTAAGAGGTGCCTTGTCGGCAAATAGCACCACCGTAAGATCACCCTCGCTGGTCTTGAGTACCAACTGGGGGTTAGTCTTCTTTGCCACTGGCGCAGGCTTGGTCTTGTTCGCCACCGGCGCGGGACTGGCCTTGGTCGTCACTGCCGCAGGACTGATCTCGCTCGCCTCTTCAGCTATTGCCCCCATCGGCACCACGAGGGACAAACACAACAACGCTATTTTTAGCACAAACTTACTCCTAGGCCCATTCGGAATTGCGGCGCCGTTTTGGCACCAGACGGGGTATGACAAGTGTGAGAATGACGCCCATCAGCACAGCGAGCGCGCCGTTGATATAATCCTCACTGCGAATTTTGTCTCGCAGACGCTGGTTCTCGGCCTCGAGCATTTCTGTGTCAGAGCGCAGGTTTTCGGACTCCACCACCAAACGCCGATTATCGGAATCCAGTTGCACTGATTTGCCGGAAATTTGCTTGAGCTTATCGAGTTCGACCGTCACTGATTCCAGATCAGTGCCGGTTGTGGCCACCTGACCCTGAAGGCTGGCTCTCTCTGTTTTTAATTGGCGCAGTTCTTCGGCCAGTGCCGCACTCCTTGCCGCTGCCTGTGCGGCTTTCGCGTTGGCATCGTCGAGCACCAATTGTGCGGGCACAGTTTCCATCAGATACTGGCTGCGCATCCAGCCACTGGTGCCGCGCTCGGTCATAATCTCAGACCATTCACCGTCGTCAGAGGTGCTGGCAACGGTCAGCTTGGTGGCAGAGGGGATGCCCCGGTGCACAATGCGAAATTCATTGCCGCCGCCGCTGCGCAACGGGACGTACTGTTTGTCGCTGACATAGCGCACATCCTGAGCCTGTGCGACTGCACAGCACAAGGTCAGGAGCAAAAGGGGCAGGGTGGCTCGCAACATGATTTCCTTCTTTTTGGCTATCCAGCAGACTCGCCGGCCGATCAATGGCGCATTTTAGCCGCACGCCAAGGTGAATGTAAGTCTGTGACCTTGGTACTTTTAACTCAGGGCAGAACCTTTTTGTACGGCTTTACCAGTACATTGCTGAATACACCGGCTTCAACGTAAGGATCACTGTCCGCCCATGCTACAGCGTCGTTGAGACTGTCGAACTCGGCCACGATCAGACTGCCGGTGAATCCCGCCTCACCTGGATCTTCTGTATCCAGGGCCGGAAAGGGGCCGGCTGCCAGCAATCGGCCCTGCTTCGCCAGATTCTGCAGCCGCTCAAGATGCGCGGGTCGAACGCTGCTGCGAAGGGGCAGGCTGTTATCCACATCCTCGCAGATGATAGCGTAATACATGGGTGTCTCCGTGTGTATTGGTTTGTATTGGTGTGTCTGGGTGTCGTTTAGCGCGGCTCAGTCGTCCTGGGGCAATGGGGGCTGCTCGTCAGGCTCTTTGTCACTCTCTTCGTCAGTGAGGTGTGGGCTGATCATGATGGCAGTGATGATCGTCAGTAGCAGGGTGAAGCCAATGGCAGAGTACAGTTTGTAAGTGACCCAGGTATCTTCGCTGTAGTTATAGGCCACCACCAGGTTCAGTGAGCCGACCACGGCGAAGTTGGTCACCCAGAGTGCGTTGAGACGTGTCCACACGGGTTTTGGCAATTGTAACTGACTACCCAGTGTGCGCTCCATCAGGTTGCGTTCGCCAACGAACTGGGACGTCCCAAAGGCCAGTGCCAGTGCCCAGTTAAAAATGCTTGGCTTCCACTGTATGAATGCTTCATTGCGGAAACCCAGCGTGAGACCACCAAACACCATTACGGCCAGCAGCATCCACATCAGGCGTTTTTCCAATTCGCGCGTAATAAGCCAGGTGATTGCAACCTGCAGCACCGTGGCGATCATCAGCACTGCGGTGGCAGAGAAGATGCCGTCGAACTGGTGCTCCCAACTACCCAGGCTGACGGTGTCTCCTTTCAGCTGGTAGACGATGAAAAAGAGGGCGATTGGGGCAAATTCTAGAAGTTGTTTCATGGATTGTGAGCGCTGAGGCCTGTTACCCTAGGGTGCGTGAAACACCAAATCTGATTATTAGCCAAACAGCGGCGGAGCCGCACAGTGTAAAGATTGTGTTGATTGACTTCCATACCCATAGTACTGCTTCTGATGGCGCTCTTTCGCCGGGCGATCTTGTGTCCCGGGCCAGGGCCAATGGCGTTGCTTTGCTCGCCCTTACCGATCACGACCTGATGCGCGGTTATCAGGAAGCCGCCGCCGCCGCTGTACCCGGCCAGAATCCAACACTGGTGCCCGGTATCGAGCTGTCCTGCCGCTGGTCTGGTGCCACTATTCATGTGGTGGGCCTGGGGATTGATGCTCAGCACCAGGCCATGGAGAGCGGGATCGCCCAGATGGCCCAGGCACGGCAACTGCGAGCACAGAAAATCGCCGATCGATTGGCGGCGCGTGGCTTTCCGGGTGCCTTGGCCGGTGCTCAGGGTGAGGCCGGTGAAAGCCAGTTGGGCCGCCCACATTTTGCGCGATGGCTGGTTGGGCAGGGGCATGTAAAGGATCACAAAGAGGCATTTGATCGCTTGCTGGGTCAGGGTAAGCCGGGCGATGTGAAAGCGTTTTGGCCCGAGTTAGCAACTGTTGTGCAATGGATTACCGAAGCGGGCGGTGTTGCAGTGATGGCACACCCTCTGAAGTATCGCTTTACCGGTATGAAGCTGCGTCGCCTGCTGGTGGATTTTGTCGCCGCTGGCGGTCAGGCGCTGGAAGTCAGTAGCGGTCGGCAGACGGCCGACCAGCTGCGTCACCTGCTGCGCCTGGCCAAGGACTTCGAGTTAGAGGTTTCGGTCGGTAGCGATTTTCATCGCGATGCACCCTACAGCGCCGATGTGGGTGTAGAATTAACGCCGTTCGCGGGGCTGCCAGGCGTTTGGGAGCGATGGTTATAGGCTGGGGATGCCTGTAATAATAGCTGCGCCGGTGTAAAACGAGTACATGGCTGGGTTTTCCAGGGAGCGCAGCTTTCCAGCAATAAGACGCGGTTCGCCAATAATAAGAAGGTACAGGACTTGAGCCAGTTTTTTCAGATTCACCCCGACAACCCGCAGGCGCGCCTGGTGCGCCAAGCAGCGGATATTATCCGTGACGGTGGCGTGGTGGTGTATCCCACCGATTCGGCTTACGCGTTGGGCTGTCATATCGGGGACAAGTCTGCGCTCGACCGAATTCGCCGGATCCGAAAACTCGATGATAAACACAACTTCACCCTGGTATGTCGCGATCTATCCGAGATTGCCACCTATGCAAAAGTGAACAATACGGTTTATCGCCTATTACGCCACGCCACGCCAGGCCCTTACACCTTCATATTGAAAGCCACCTCGGAGGTGCCGCGCAGAATGATGCAGGCCAAGCGCAAGACCATCGGCTTGCGCGTGCCCGAAAATGAAATAGCCCAGGCGTTGCTGGCGGATCTGGGAGAGCCCCTGATGAGCGTTAGTCTCATCATGCCGGGCGAGGATCTGCCCCTGA
>JBLFXU010000326.1:0-3633 GCA_047609575.1 Bacteroidia bacterium
CACCATGTCGCGCGGTGACAGCGGCAGTGCCACATACTGCACGGTGTAATCCTCCACGCCGGCCAGGGCCGCAGCAGACTCTATCGCCTCCTGCAGCGAGCCAAGCTTATCAACCAGCCCCTTGTCCAGCGCATCTGCCGCACTCCAAACACGGCCCTGAGCCACCGGATCAACCGCGTCAACCGCCATGCCACGCCCTTGTGCAACGATACCCAGAAAGCTGTCATAGGCGAACTCTATGGTGTTGTTCAACGCATCCACCAGATCCGGGTTGAGATCGCGATCTGACCGCATGGAGCCGGCCAAATCTGTCGTACCAACGCCATCGGTATGCACGCCCAGGCGAGCCAGTAACTGCTCAAAGGTGGGGAAGGCGGCAAATACGCCTATGCTACCCGTTATGGAACCCGGCGTAGCCCATATTTCGTCAGCCTGTGCCGCGATATAGTACCCACCCGAAGCGGCCACAGCCCCCATGGAAATCACCACTGGCAGGCCCTGCTCTTTTGCGTATAACACCTGCTGTCGGATAACCTCGGATGCAAACAGGCTGCCACCGCCGCTGTTCACGCGTAGCACAATCGCTTTTACGTCCTCTTCATCTGCCGCTCCGCGAATCAATCGTGCCAGGGAATCACCGCCTATAGCGCCAGGTGGTTGGTCTCCCGGCAAAATAGAGCCAGTTGCAGTAATTACAGCAACCCGGTCGCCATCGGGGACCGACAACGACAGGGGCCGTTTGCGCGCCACATAGCGCTCGAATACCACCGCTTCGTATAGATCATCCTCGTTGCGCACGCCGACGATCTCGGCAATATAATCATTGGCCTCCGCGCGACTGAGCAACTGATCTATAAGACCCGCTTCCTGAGCGGCCCGCGCGGTATCACCGCCCTGTAACTTGAGGCGTTCTTTGTAGTTATTGATGTAAGCGTTCAGGCTGCCCGGCTCGAGTCCACGCCGTGACTCCACTGTATCTGTATATTGTGCCCAGAGGTCATCCAGCCAGAGCTGAGAAATGGTCTTCTCCTGCTCTGACATGTCATCGCGCATATAAGGCTCTACGGCGCCTTTGTTTTCCCCCACACGAAACACATGCACCTTGACGGAAAATTTCTCTAGCGCGTCGGCAAAGTAATTGTGATAACTGGCATAGCCTTCCAGCGACACGCCGCCCAACGGGTGGGCAATGATTTCATCGGCCTGGCTGGCCAGCAGGTACTGGTCCTGGGTGTAATAATCGCCGACCGCAATTATTGGCTTGCCAGTAGCACGGAAAGTCTCTAAGGCGCTAACTATTTCCTGGGTTTTGCTGATTCCCACATGGGCCAGTGAACCCAGCTCCATCACCAACGAGTTGATTGCCGGGTCTTCTGCGGCATATTCAATCGCTTCGATAACGTCACGCAGCAGGACCTGATGGTCTGCCGCTGTCGGTTGAACCAATACTGCTCGCAGAGGATTTACCGGCGATTTTTCATCAACGACTACGCCACTCATATTCAACAAAAGCGCGCCCTTGTCAGGAAGTGGCGCCTGCGCACCGCCAATGTAGACGAAGTAAATCAGCCCAAGCATCACTAAAAACAGGATATTGGAAAGAGCCAGACGGACCAGTGTGATGCCATTCCAGGTCGCCTGGAAAAACCGTCGTATCGGGGACGTACTACTCATTGCTTACTCTCCAGCATCCATTGGGGTATTGGGGTTGCATTCGGACTCGCGCAAATCACGGGCGCGCCAACGCACATACATCATGGCGGTTATGAACAACACCACCACCGCTACCAGCCCGGTGATGATCAGTGGGTCGTCAGGACGGACGAAGATACGCTGTACCAAAACCAGAAAATACACCTGGACCACGAAGCACACCCAGATATAACTGCGTAAATTATCCCGGTACATACCGGGCAGAAACATCAGTAAAGGCACGATTTTGATGCCCCAGATAAACCACGGCGCATTACTTATCCACGCGTCCAGCCCTTGCTGCCAGAGGAGTACGCAATAGCAAAGCAGTGCCAGCCGACCTGTCAATTGCGTGCTCATGATACTGCAGCAACAGCAAGACGCGCGACGCGCTGACCAAGGGCTCTGCATAGCGCAGTCTCACCCTCGTCGATGTCTCTATCGTTATCCGGACCTGCCCAATGGGACGCGCCATAGGGTGTCCCGCCCGATTGCGTCCGCATCAGGCCAGCTTCACTGTAGGGCAGCCCTGCAATGAGCATACCGTGATGCAACAACGGTAGCATCATACTCAGCAGCGTGGACTCCTGTCCGCCGTGCAGGCTGGAAGTGGAAGTAAATACTGCAGCGGGCTTGTCGATCATTGCCCCACTGAGCCACAAAGCAGAAGTCTGGTCGAGGAAATACTTCATGGGTGCCGCCATATTGCCAAAACGCGTGGGACTGCCCATTACAAGCCCGGCGCAATCGCGCAAATCGTCAAGCTCGCAATACAGCGGCCCCGAGGCGGGAATGTCATCTTCAGTTTTCTCACAATTTGCCGACACTGCCGGGACCGTGCGCAGCCGTGCACCAATGCCAGGAATCAGCTCCACACCACGCGCAATGTGATCTGCCATCTGGGCCGTAGCGCCCTGACGGGAATAGTACAGCACAAGGATATAGGACTGCCCGTTCATTCGAGTAAACCCAGTACATTCTCAGGAGGACGCCCCAGTACCGCGCGATCGCCGCGGACCACGATCGGTCGCTCGATCAGTTTTGGGTGCGCAGCCATGGCAGCAATAATGTCTGCCTCTGCCGAGCCTGCATTGAGGCCGCTGCTCTTGTACGCCTCCTCGCCACGGCGCAACACCTGATCTGCGGACAGCCCCAGCTTTTTGAGCAGCCCTACTATCTCGGCCTCATCCGGCGACTCATCCAGATACAACACAATTTCCGGCTCGACGCCATTTTCCTGCAATAAGGCTAGCGTATTGCGGGATTTCGAACAGCGTGGATTGTGGTAGAGGGTGAACTTACTCATGGGTCTCGTCCTGCACAGATGGAAAATTCGTTGCAAAGTATATCAAAAGCAACCGCCCACGACGCGTAGCACGCGACACCGGTACAGCGTTCATAGCAATCATGCGATAATCAGCTGATGGAAATGCTTGAAGCGAAAATTCAGGAAATCTGGCGGCGGTTGCAATACTTTTTCCACCGCTTTTCCTCCGATCGTTGCTCGGAAAATGCCGCCGCCCTGACCTACATGAGCCTCTTCGCTTTGGTACCACTGCTCACGGTCCTCTATACAATGGCCTCAGCAATTCCTACCTTTCAGGGCGCAGAGGCGCAACTGCAGGAGCTACTTTTTGAACACCTGCTGCCAGATTCCGGCTCCGAGATCGAAACCTACCTGAATGACTTCTCGCAGCAGGCTAAAAACCTCACCGGCCCCGGTATCGCTTTCCTGCTGATCACCGCTGTACTCATGCTGCGCAATGTCGAAAAAGCGTTCAACTTGATTTGGCGTACACGGGAGCATCGCGGTGCCCTGTCCAGTTTCCTGCTGTACTGGGCTGTACTGACACTGGCGCCCGCAACAATAGGCCTGGCGCTGGGTCTGGCTACCTATCTTGCATCATTGGCCAACTCCCTGGAGGCATACGATGTGCTTGG
>JBLFXU010000327.1:0-3566 GCA_047609575.1 Bacteroidia bacterium
GTCGCCGTGTCCGGCTTACCTTGGCCGGTAAGGAGTTCCGGGAGTATGCCAGGGGTGCGCTGGCGGAATGGCAGCAAATCCGCCGCAATCTGGGCGCAGAAGGAGAGCTGGCGGGTGAGGTTAGCTTGTACTGTTCAGTGACGGCATCGCATAGCGTGCTTGCGCCAATCCTTGCAGCCTTTCGCCCCGCGCATCCGGCCGTGGAGATTATGTTGCATACCGGAGATCAGGCGGATGGTATTAACCGCATTTTGGAGGGGCAGGACGATGTCGCAATCTGTGGTCGGCCGGAGCAGATGCCTGCCCGGTTGGACTTTCTGCCCCTGCTTGAATCGCCCATAGCGTTTTGTGCTCCGGTAGCGGACTGCGCGGTACGTGACATGGTTTGTGCTGGCGAAGCGGGTGCAGGTATAGACTGGAGTGCCGTCCCCTTTATAGTCCCGGAGCGGGGGGTAACCAAGGAGTTGCTGGATAGCTGGATGTCAGACAGGGGTATCCGGCCACGCATCTATGCCCAGGTGGCGGGTCACGAGGCGATTGTAGCGATGGTCAGCCTGGGTCTGGGCATTGGCATTGCACCACAGTTAGTGATTGCAGGCAGTGGCATGGGGCCAGGCGTACGTCCTATTGAGGTGCCTGATGGGCTTCCACCGCTGACTATTGGCATGTGTAGTTTGCGCCAGCGGCTCGGCAGTCTATTGGTCAAGTCGCTCTGGGATGTCGCAGAACAGACCTACCATGAGACTGTCTGATAACATTGACAGTTGCCGCATCATTAAGGAATACACAGGTGAAGGAAGAACAGTCCGGACAGGAAGAGTCGTCCCGTGACAGGAAATTGACTGGTGGGGTCGCTCCCGGCCTCGATTTACTGGTCAAAGAACACGAGGAAGAGGTGTCTGAAAATGGGCGCACTGTGCGTCGTCGGGGCGTGTACTTGTTGCCCAATTTGTTTACCACAGGTGCTTTGTTCGCCGGGTTCTATGCAATTGTTGCAGGTATGCGAGGGGACTATGAGAGCGCAGCGATTGCAATCTTCACTGCCATGTTCTTTGACGGGCTTGATGGTCGAGTGGCGCGCCTCACCAACACGTCCAGCCGTTTTGGTGAAGAATACGACAGTCTCTCCGATATGGTGTCTTTTGGTGTAGCGCCGGCTCTCGTTGCCTTTGCCTGGGCGCTGGGTGATTTGGGCAAGCTAGGTTGGAGCGCGGCTTTCATTTATGTTGCCTGCGCAGCGCTCCGTTTGGCGCGCTTCAATACGCAGATTGATACAGCTGACAAACACTACTTCACCGGACTGGCAAGTCCTGCAGCAGCGGCGATTATCGCAAGTACCATTTGGGTCTGTTCCGACCTGGGTCTGGTGGGGCAGGCGTTGCCCCGTGAGCTCTCTCTGGGAATAGCCGGATTGACGGCGACAGTGGGCATTATGATGATCGCCAACTTTCCCTATTACAGTTTTAAAACCATCGACTTCAAGGCAAGGGTACCTTTTATTGCCATTATTGCGGTGGTTTTCCTTTTCGGACTGATCACTCTGGATCCTCCTTCGGTGCTGTTGACCGCTTTCGTGATATACGCTCTTTCTGGTCCAGTTATGCTGGTAGTGCGTCGACGCAAATCTCGCGAGAGTTGAAGCGAGGGTTGAAGGCGCTGCTTGTCTGGCCGGAACCAATGCGTTTGTATGGGGGGCAGAGCAGCGGACCATAGCAGTGAGCGGAATACTCAATGGGCAAGCGCTTTTCTGTACCGCACATCGCTTCATCTGAAATAACCAGTGAATCAGCCTACTTTAAGCGACGTATCTTTCTGCGTGCGGCGGGTGTGTCTGCCATACCTCTGATTGCTGCGAGAGGGATGGTAGCTTACGCCGCTGGGCAAAAAACCGGCGGCAAGCCCTTGCAGTTTGCATCTGCTATATCAGCCGACCAGGTATTTCGTACCGATGAAGCTCAGACACCGTTCAATGATGTAACGTCCTACTGCAACTTTTACGAGTTTGGCACAGACAAGGGTGCGCCGGCGCAGTATGCCCATGAAATGATAGTGGATCCTTGGTCGATTCGCGTTGAGGGCGCGGTAAGCAAGCCCCGAAAATTGAATCTGGAAGACATTCTTTCTGGCTTTGATCTGGAGGAGAGAATCTATCGGCTACGTTGCGTTGAGGCCTGGTCGATGGTTGTTCCCTTGGTAGGGTTTCCACTGGCCGATCTGCTCAAGCGCTTTGAGCCCAGCAGCAAGGCCCGTTATGTAGCGTTTGAAACGCTGGAGCGACGCAAGGAAATGCGCGGCACGCGTTCTTTCACCACTACTATCGACTGGCCCTATCGAGAGGGCTTGCGCATGGATGAGGCGATGCACCCTCTCACTTTGATGTCGGTCGGCCTGTATGGAAAAATACTGCCTAACCAGAACGGTGCGCCGATTCGTCTTGTGGTGCCTTGGAAGTATGGGTTTAAAAGCATCAAGTCCTTAGTGGGTATCCGGTTGACAGAAAAGCCACCGAGCACAACCTGGCAGGCACTCGCGCCCAGGGAGTATGGTTTTTATGCCAACGTAAACCCTGAGGTCGATCACCCGCGCTGGAGTCAAGGCTCTGAGCGGCGACTTCCATCCAGTTTGTTTCGCCCGAATCGAATTGCGATACGCAAATCCAACGGCTATGTCGAGCAGGTCGCATACTTGTGTAGCGGCATGGACTTGTCCAAGTACTACTAAATAGCGGAGCGTTTTATAAGGGTTACGGTGTTTGTACTGTGTCTGCTGCCTTTTAGCTGGACGCTGTATGGCGCTGTCACTGACACGTTGGGCCCTGATCCTGCTGAGGTGTTAATGCACACGACCGGTGACTGGGCGCTGCGCTTGCTACCCTTGACGCTGCTGGCATCACCGCTGCGTAGGTGGACTGGCTGGTAAGTGGTTTTGAAGTTGGGTCCTATGCTCGGGCTCTTTACTTTTTTTATGGTTGTGTTCATTTTCTGGTTTTTCTCCAGTTCTACATTGGCTGGCTGCCGGCGGCCCTGGGCGAGGAGCTTCTGGAGCGTTCCTGTAGTGCCGTAGGTTTTACGGCACTCGTATTCATGCTGCCATTGGCTATTACCTCGACAAAAAAGATGCAGCGTCGGTTGGGACGCAACTGGCGCAGGCTGCATCAACGGGTCTATCCAGCCGCGGTGCTGGCCTGCGTCCATCTACTTTGGCAGGCACGATCTGACTTTGGCGAAGCGCTCGTCTGTATTGTTCTCTTTGGCCTTCTTCTGGGCTGGAGGATTTGGCGTCGCTGGGGCAGTAAAGGGGCTGTTTCGATTCCTTGATTACGCCGCGCTGTGCATCGATTCGGACAATTATTGAGCGCTTCTCGTAGGGCTAATCGAAACCCCTAAAATATTCTGCAAAAGCCCTTGCAGGGGCAACCGCGATGCGTATAATGCGGCTCCTCGGTCAGGGGTGACCCCGATCGATTCTCTGCGCCCTAGCGGTTCAGAAGCTGTTTAACAAATTGATGAAGACAGATGTGTGGGCACTTGTTGGGATAGTTGTCATGACTATTCAGACACAACAAG
>JBLFXU010000328.1:0-3553 GCA_047609575.1 Bacteroidia bacterium
GTGTTGAGCTGTCGCTCCTGATCCTTGAAGCTCGGGTCGCCAATGAGGCCTGTGGCACCGCCCACCAACGCGATTGGTTTGTGTCCCGCCAACTGAAAACGGCGCAGCATCAGAACTGGCACCAGGTGCCCCAAATGCAGGCTGTCCGCCGTGGGGTCAAAACCACAGTAAAGTGTCCGCGAGCCACCGTCTAACCAGCCCGGAAGGTCAGCTTCTCCGGCAATCTGGAAGATCAATCCACGGGCGCGCAGATCGTCGAGTAAGGCGGTGCTCATAGATGTGATTCCGATCTCTGGAACTCTGGGGGGGCATAGAGGCGCCAACGATACATCACCCCCCTGCGATTGCAAAGCCCGGCCAGCTTGCACGCTGTCACGCGAGGCCCTTTTTTTATATACTAGTCAGGGACTTGAAATGGGTGCAAGGGGAAATGCCAGCGGCCAGCCGCCCGCGAGGGGCAACTGTTGTTCGTGAAAACCGGTCGAAGCTATTCGGCCGGACGCTAAACCGTGGCCATCTATTAATCCTTGGCCTGCTGACAGCGAGTGTTACGACCGGCTCGCTTCTAAACAGCGATGACTCTGTACAGCAAACTTCTGCCTCTAATCCTGAAATCCCAAAGGCGATCCAACCGCTTGTTGCGTCCATCCCGACAGCCAACATTGTCCTGGAGACAAACGAAGCAACTGCAGGCGCAGACCTCGAACCGGAAATGGCACCAGAGCTAGAAATACCCTGGGTCGAGGAAACTATCAGGAGCGGAGATAATCTGTCCCTGATTTTCAAGCGCGCCGGCTATACCGTCAGGGATGTACATGACGTGGTCACCCAATCGGAGCACGGCAAATCCCTAGAGCGTATCTACCCGGGACAATCGATGGCTTTTCAGGCAGACAAGGCGGGCGAGCTCTCGGGTGTCAAGCACATCAGATCAAAACTGGAAACGATTACTTACACACTGAGTGATGCCGGCTTTGTGAGCGCTCTGGACACCAGGACCCCGGAAATTCGCGAAGCCTGGGCCAGCGGCAAGATTACTTCATCACTTTTCCTGGCTGGCCAGGAAGCAGGCTTGTCACAAAACCTGATTATGGAGCTGGCAAATATTTTCGGCGGAGTGATCGACTTTGTTCTGGACCCACGCAAGGGAGATACGATTCACTTGCTGTTTGAAGAACAGTACGTGGACGGCGACAAATTTCGTGATGGCGAGATTATCGCAGCATCTTTTACCAACCGGGGAAAAACGTTCAACGCCTTACGCTACATCGACAACGCGGGCAAAACCGGATACTACAACCAAGACGGTGTCAGCATGCGCAAAGCATTTCTATTGGCGCCCGTTGATTTCACTCGCATAAGTTCTAACTTCAACCTGCGCCGATTGCATCCTATCTATAAGACGACTCGCCCACATCGCGGCACAGACTACGCGGCCTCTCGCGGCACGCCGGTCTACGCAGCCGGTGATGGACGGGTGTCCGAGGCTGGCTACAGTAAATCCAATGGCAACTATATCTTCATCCAGCATGGTGAACAGTACGTGACCAAATACCTGCACCTGCACAAACGGCACATGCGCAAGGGACAACGCGTTTCCCAAAGCCAGGTTATCGGCACTGTTGGCTCTACAGGCGCAGCAACCGGTCCACACCTGCACTACGAATTCCTCATGAACGGTGTACATCGCAATCCGCGCACAATTCACAAAAAGCTGCCCAAAGCAAAAAGCCTGGCCGCCGCCGAAATGGAACGCTTTCGACAGGCTACACAACACGGGTCAACGCAATTGGCAGCACTTACATCGGATAACCGCCTGGCCATGAGTGACACGGCCACTGACGGTTCAGCCAGTCAGTAGATGTCGAACTCATCGCAGCTATACGTTGGACTTATGTCCGGCACCAGCATTGATGGTATCGACGCAGCACTGATCGATTGCTCCACCAATCCCCCACAGCTTTTGTGCACTCACGAACACCCAATCAACCAAGATACCAGAGAAGCCGTTGCAGCCATCAGCCAGCCAGGCGACAACGAGATTGAACGCATGGGTGTGTTGGACAGGCAACTGGGTACGTGTTTTGCCGATGCGGCGCGAGCACTACTGAGCAAGGCCGAAGTGGCGACTACAGCAGTGCGCGCCATTGGTAGCCATGGCCAGACCATCAGGCATCGGCCACCCTCGGCTGGCACACACCGGGCTAACAGCTTCACCCTGCAGATTGGGGACCCGACAACGATTGCCGAATTGACAGGCATAACCACTGTGGCCGATTTTCGGCGCCGGGATATCGCCGCTGGGGGCGAAGGCGCGCCACTGGCACCGGCCTTTCACCAGGCGTATTTCGCGGCAGATGGCATCAACCGCGCCATAGTCAACATTGGCGGCATCGCGAATATCTCGGTACTTCAGGGCAAACGTTTGTTGATGGGTTTTGACAGCGGCCCGGGCAACACACTTATGGACCATTGGATAAAGCAAAATCTTGGTGCGCCCTTTGACCGCGACGGCGAATGGGCAGCGGGCGGGACACCCTGCGAGGAATCACTGCAGGTGTTGCTGTCAGAGCCTTACTTCAATAAATCTGGACCTCGGTCTACCGGTAAAGAATTGTTTAACTCCCAGTGGCTGGCCAGCAAATTGCCCGCCGTAGAATCATTGAAGCCACAAAATTTGCAGGCGACTCTGCTGGAGCTCACGGCACGCAGCATCGCGCTGGGCATCAAGAATTGCTCAATCGAGATGCAAGAGGTCTACCTTTGTGGAGGCGGGGCCCACAACCAGACACTGCTGAAACGCCTTGCTGCAGAACTTGCCCCAGCCTCCGTCGGCAGCACCCTGGCACTGGGACTGCATCCGGATTGGGTGGAAGCGGTGACTTTTGCCTGGCTTGCACAGCAGACACTGGCTGGACTGCCGGGCAATGCACCGGCAGTAACCGGGGCATCTGGTGAAAGGGTTCTTGGCGCTATCTATCCGGCCGGAAACTAGAAGTAGATCCTACTCTCGTCGCGCACGAGCGCGCGAACTGCTTTGGGCGCGTAATCAACCGTCTCCACAAATGGCAATAGTTGCGCATCTTGAATGCCATTGCTGCTCATCCAGGTGCGACACGCTTTCAGCTCAATAACGCGCATTGCCGATAGCGACGCTGCGAGATCCACTAAACGCTTGTTGTCCAGGTAGTTGCCACGCAGCAGAGTATTTAGAACGGGGCCGTGTAATACGAAGCTTACCTGTGACTGTTCACGCGGGATATTGACGCCAGCCAACAGTAGTTGCTCCGCACGGTCGAGTAACTGGCTAAATTCTTCAGGTGTTTCCAGCGCAATGTCTGCTATGTAGAGCGCCGTCTCATGCACAACTTCCTGGGCGCCTGCCCCGAGTGGCAGCAACAAAGCAAGGGCCAGTGCTAGCCACCGCAGGTGACCGTATTTGCGCATCGCTTGGTTTAGATTGAAAACGAGGAACCGCAGCCGCAGGTCGTCTCCGCATTGGGGTTATTGATGACAAAGCGGGAACCTTCGAGTCCTTCAGTGTAATCCACCT
>JBLFXU010000329.1:0-3500 GCA_047609575.1 Bacteroidia bacterium
ACAAGTTGGGATATCGAGCTGAGCAAGACTGGTTACATCAATGAGGCGGGTCGCTGTCTGGTGATGCAAGCGAAAATCGAAGGGGAACAAGTTTCCATCGTATTGCTAAATTCCTTCGGTAAACTAACGCCCTTTGGCGACTCCAACCGTCTGCGCCGATGGATGCTGACCAGCAGTTAACACTGCTATCAACCTGGAAGTACAAACACCATGAAGCACCCGAACAAAGCCCTGTGCACCATCACTATCTGCTCGCTCTTGCCAATCGCGGCCATCGCGGCCCCCGCAGGCGATGAACTTCCGCTAGTGCAAGGCTCCTTTGGCATGATGATTCTGTCCGACCAGGACGCCCAATGGGGTGATCTTTCAGACGAGGGTGTAGACGTTGATTTTTCGAACTTGCCCGTTATCGGCCTGGAGGCGGAGTACGTCTTTCACGAAGGGTGGATTCATTGGGGCTTTAATCCCGGCGGCAGTATTGGCTGGCAGGGAGACGGTACCAACTTTTCCGGACGCTTCTCGGACGACTCCGGCGCAGAGGTAAATATTGAACTAGAAAACTCCCTGTTCGTTGCCGAGATTCACATGGGCGGCTACATACGCGGTCGCCTTACCGATCGAGTCACCACCTATGCCGCAGCAGGGCCCATGCTGATGTATGCCGAACACACCGTCGAAAACGAACAGGTCGAGCGCACGCCAGATCCCCTGCCTGAGGGCGCCGAAATTATCGGTGGTGCCGATAGCTCAGCCTTCGATATTGGCTATTACGCCCGCGCCGGAATTGACTTCGAAGTACGCCAAGGAGAGCACATGGGTTTGGGCTTTCGGTACCTCTCTGCCGAGTTGGACTTCGATGACAGCATTGGCACCATCGACGTTGAAGGGCCGCAAGTCCTTTTTACATACTCCAGGCGCTATTAACAGTGGCCGCTGCAAAGTAAAACTTTGACGGATTCAATATCCCTTGGGAGATACACTGCATGCTAAATCGACGCCAGGCCATGCAGCTCGGTGCCGGCACGCTCTTGTTACCGCAGGCCGGGTTCTCAGCAGACGACCGCAATGACCCGTTGTCGACGCCGTCACTGATCCAACGCCCAATACCCTCCAGCAAGGAACTACTGCCGGTAATAGGCATGGGGACTTCCCGTACTTTCGATGTTGATGGCGACGACGCGTCCGCGGCGCAGTTGGGCGAAGTCATGCAGGCCTTCATCGCGGGCGGCGGCAAAGTCATCGAGTCCTCGCCAATGTACGGGCAGGCAGAGGCCAGAGTTGGCGATTTCTTGCGTGCAATGCCAAAGCAGCCAGATGTTTTTGCCGCCACCAAGGTATGGACACGTGGGGAACAAAAAGGCATCGCACAAATGCAGGAGTCTGGGCACCGCATGGCAACCAAGCAATTTGACCTCATTGCCGTGCACAATCTCAAGGACTGGAAAACACAGTTGGAAACACTTAAATCCTGGAAAGCCGAGGGCCTTGTACGTTATATCGGAATCACCACTTCACACGGGCGCAATCACGATGATTTCTATCTGCTAATGCAATCAGAGCCGTTAGATTTTGTACAGTTCAGCTACAACATAGAAGATCGAGAAGCAGAGAAAAAACTCCTCCCGCTGGCGCAGGATCGTGGTATCGCCACTATGATCAATCGTCCATTCCAGCGCGGTGATCTGTTCGACAAGACCCGCAGAAATTCCTTGCCTGCGATTGCAGTGGATCTGGATTGCAGCAGCTGGGGACAGTTCTTCCTTAAATTCATACTGGCCCACCCCGCCGCCACTTGTATTATTCCGGCAACAGCAAAAGCAAAACATATGACAGACAACATGCAGGCCAACTTCGGCGCGGTACCAGACGCCGCGCAACGCACGGAAATGTTGCGCGTGTTCGAGGCACTATAATATGAAAAGGCAGGACCCAGACGTATGACAAAGCAGGATTCAGGCTGGCTGACAAAACTACTGGCAAAAGCCTGCGACATCAAACCCGAAGAGACGCGAGCGACCCTCGCATCATTTGGCCTCGTGGTCATGTTGATGGGCTCGTACTACATTTTGCGGCCCGTCCGTGATGCCATGGCCAGTGACTGGACTGATGCAGAAGTCAGTTTTCTCTGGACCTGTACTTTCTTTACCAGCTTCCTGGCCGTCTCGGTGTATGGCGCAGCTGTAACGCGTGTACGCTTCGCAATGCTGGTGCCTTCTATCTATGCTTTTTTTGCCGCAAGCTTTGTGTTGTTTTACATGGGCACGCAGACGCTTGCCGAACGCACACTACTGGATCAATCATTCTACGTCTGGATCAGCCTGTTCAGCTTGTTTCACATCTCTGTGTTCTGGAGCCTTATGTCAGACACGTTCTCCAAGCCACAGGCGATGCGCTTATTTGGGTTCATAGGCGCCGGTGCGAGTATCGGCGGCATCGCGGGGCCCGCCTTCGCCACCCTCCTGGTCGGTGACGTGGGTACGGATTCACTTATGCTGATAGCGGCTGTATTGGTCGTTCTGGCACTGCCACTGGTGCGCTGGGTTCAACATCTCAAATTTTCCGATCTGCAACATGCCCAGACTGCGGCGGGCAGTGACGATCTTGAGTACATTGGCGGTAGTCCTTTGGCCGGGTTTTCAGAATTTCTGCAAAGTCGTTACCTGTTGAGCATAGGCCTATTCATTTTTCTCTATACGTCTATCAGCTCCTTTGTTTACTTCGAACTAAAAAACCTGCTGGCAGATTTCGACCGCGATGCCCGTGCGCAGATTTGGGCAGGAATGGATCTGGCGGTGAACAGCCTGACCATTCTTGTTGCCGCCTTCGCCACCGGAAGAATTGCCAAACGCTTTGGCCTGTCCATCACGCTGGCTTCCGTGCCGGTCATCATAGCCGTGGGCATGCTGCTACTGGCGATGGCGCCTATGGTCTCTGTTGTCGTGAGCATACAAATTGTCCGTCGCGCAGGAAACTACGCAATTTCCCGGCCCGCCAGGGAGATGCTATTTACCGCTGTCGACCGGGAAACACGCTTTAAGGCCAAACAGGTTATCGATATCGTGGTGTACCGGGGAGGCGACATGCTCAACGCCTGGGCGTTTACCGCTCTCACCCAGGGACTGGGACTGGGTCTAGCCGCTGTGGCTTTGATCGGCGCTGTGGTCGCTGTGGTCTGGGCAATAACCGGCATTTACCTGGGCAGGGAATTCAACCGGCAAGATCCCGAAGGCCTGTCACACGCCACCCAAGCTGAATAGTTAAGCCGCCCGCAGAATTCAGCCACGGCCTAGTCCGGTCGGACGATACTGCAGACGGCTGGGCGGTCTATACTGGCTGCAATGACAACAAGACAAAGGTGACCTGTTATGGCAAAAGCGGCTGAATACGATCTGGGGCCCAATACCTACCCCCGTGGTTGGTTTATCGTGGCTGAAAGTACGGATCTGGACGATGGGCCCATGGCCGTGCGCTACTGGGGCCAGGACCTGGCGCTCTACCGC
>JBLFXU010000330.1:0-3495 GCA_047609575.1 Bacteroidia bacterium
CGTTAATGCACAGGTCATCAGAGAGCAATACGCCAAAGGGTTCATTGCCAATGAGCGCCTCCCCCGTGAGAATTGCATGACCAAGACCTTTCATTTCTCGCTGCCGCACCATCGTGAACTCGCCTTGATCAAGCAAGTCGCGAATGCTCTGTAAGCGCGCCTCTTTACTGGAACCGGAGATTTGATGCTCCAACTCGTAGCTGATGTCAAAATGATCGGCGATCGCCCGCTTACCCCTGCCGGTAACCATCGCACAGGTCTTCATTCCCGCGGCAATGGCCTCTTCCACGCCATATTGAACCAACGGTTTATTAACCACCGGCAACATTTCCTTAGGCATACTCTTAGTCGCGGGTAAAAAACGAGTGCCGTAGCCGGCAACTGGAAACATACATTTATTAATCATAGTAATCACTCAACCCTTAAATTACTCACTGCGTCCATACACGTCTTCAAAACGCACAATATCGTCTTCACCCAGGTAAGCCCCGGACTGCACTTCGATCAATTCCAGAGGGATTCGACCCGGATTGCCCAAGCGGTGTTTATGCCCGAGCGGAATATAAGTGGATTCGTCTTCAGCAAGCATAAAAACCTTATCCTCACAGGTAACTTCTGCGGTGCCATGCACAACAATCCAGTGCTCCGCACGGTGATGATGCATCTGCAGCGAGAGTGTCGCCCCCGGATTCACAACAATTCGCTTCACCTGAAAGCGATCAGCACTGACTAGAGATTCGTAGGAACCCCAGGGCCGATAAACCTTCTGATGCAATAACGCCTCAGGCCTGTTGGCCTCTTTGAGCCGATTGACAATGCGCTTTACGTCCTGAACCTTGTCCCGATCGGCAACCAGCACTGCGTCAGCCGTTTCAATAACCACGAGGTTCTCTACCCCGGTTGCTGCAATCAATCTGGACTCACTGCGAAAGTAGCTGTTACTGCAATTATCCAGCATGATATCGCCAACACTGGCATTGCCGAGCTCATCTCGCGCTGCAACCTCCCACAGCGCGGACCAGGCACCTACATCGCTCCAGCCACAATCGAGAGACACGACAGCGCCCAGCTTTGTTTTTTCCATTACCGCGTAATCAATGCTGTCTGCGGGACAGGACAAAAAAGCATTTTTTTCCGGTCGAACAAAATCCAGATCCATACTGGCTTCGGCCATCGCCTGACGACAAGCGTCGAGCATTTCAGGCGCAAAGCGCTGCAGTTCTTCCAGGTAAACGTTAGCTCCAAGCAAAAACATTCCGCTATTCCACAAGTAATCACCACTGGCGACATACTCTCCGGCGACGGTTAAATTGGGCTTTTCTACAAATCGTTCCAGGGCGTATAAATCATCGCTTATCCGATCACCGCATTTGATATAGCCATACCCGATCTCAGGCTGCGTTGGCACCACGCCAAACGTCATCAGCTGACCGGCCTGTGCCAACGGCAAAGCCTTGTCGACCGCCGCGACAAACGCTGGAATATTTTGAATCAGATGATCCGCTGGAAGTACCAGAAGAATAGCGTCGGGGTCAGTTTCTATCGCCTGCAATGCCGCCAGCGCAACAGCTGGCGCGGTGTTGCGACCTTCGGGCTCAAGAATCAGTGCATTTGCCTGCAGATCAACCTGACGAAACTGTTCTGCCACCATAAATCGATGTTCTTCATTGCACACAACAACGGGCGCAGAGGCTTCAAGACCCACAGTACGCTTCAGTGTTTCCTGCAACATTGAAAGCTCGCCCGCCAACGGTAAAAACTGTTTGGGATGAGCTTCTCTTGATACCGGCCATAACCTACTGCCGACTCCACCAGATAAAAGTACGGGTACTAACATTGAAATCCTGAAATTCAGAGTGAATAAACCACGCCAAAAATGCTGCCCAACGGCCTGCTATACGACCTTAAGCGTGGCAAACATGGTAGCCCAAGCCCCCTACGTTGGCCAGAGAGCCCATAGCCACTTTCTCGAAACATCTCCTAGACTTGTGAGCTGGGTCCATTAAAATGGACCCACTGGCGGCTGCTTTGCACTTTTAGGCACACTCAAACGCTGGCAAGACGCATTTTACCGCCAACACTGGGAATATTATGACTGGAAAGAGTTCTTACACCAAAGAAGAATTGGTTGATTGCGGCCACGGCAGACTATTCGGGCCAGGCAATGCCCGCTTGCCCATCGACAATATGCTGATGATGGACAGAATAACTCATATCAGTTCTCAGGGAGGGTCATTCGATAAAGGCGAGATTATTGCCGAGCTGGATATCACACCCGACTTATGGTTTTTCGACTGCCATTTCCCCGGTGATCCGGTTATGCCTGGCTGCCTGGGCCTGGATGCCCTGTGGCAGTTGGTCGGTTTTTTTCTGGGATGGAGAGGTAATCCTGGCCGCGGTCGCGCGCTGGGTTGCGGAGAAGTAAAGTTTACCGGGGAAATACTGCCGACTTCATCCAAAGTCGTTTACACCCTCAACGTAAAACGCGTTATCGAGCGCAAGCTTATTATGGGCATCGCCGAAGGAAGCGTATCGGTAGATGGGCGCGAAATTTACACGGCAGGCGGGCTGCGGGTCGGCCTGTTTCAACCTTCGGAGGCACTGTGAGCTCATGACTAGAAGAGTAGTGGTTACCGGACTGGGTATTGTGTCATGCCTTGGCAATGACGCAAAAACTGTCACAGAAGCGCTGTTTGAAGGACGCTCAGGCATCAGCACGCGCCAGGAACAAATCGATATGGGCATGCGATCACATGTTGCAGGCGCCCCAAACATCGACACCAAGGCACACATCGACCGCAAGCAGTTGCGGTTTATGGGGGATGCCGCCGCCTACGCCTATATTTCAATGCAGCAAGCCATCGAGGATTCCGGTCTCGAGGAATCCGATGTATCAAACGTTAGAACGGGTATCATCGCCGGATCTGGTGGTGCGTCTTCGGCAAGCCAAACAGAAGCTGCAGATATCCTCCGCGAAAAGGGTCTGCGACGGGTAGGCCCCTACCGGGTTACTCAGACAATGGGCAGCACAGTATCAGCCTGCCTGGCGACCCCGTTTAAAATAAAGGGGGTCAACTATTCAATTTCATCAGCCTGCTCCACCAGCGCGCATTGCATTGGCAACGCGATGGAGCAAATCCAACTGGGTAAACAGGATATTGTATTTGCCGGTGGCGGCGAAGAGCTGCACTGGACACTCAGTAGCTTATTTGATGCCATGGGCGCATTGTCCACCAAATACAACGAAACGCCCGAGCGCGCCTCAAGAGCCTACGACGCCGACAGAGATGGTTTTGTCATCGCCGGCGGTGGCGGTATGGTGGTTTTGGAGGAGCTTGAACACGCCAAAGCTCGCGGAGCAAAGATTTATGCAGAATTGGTAGGCTATGGCGCCACGTCAGATGGCTACGACATGGTGTCCCCCTCGGGTGAAGGCGCGGTACGCTGCATGCAACAAGCGCTGGCGACAGTCGACGGGCCTGTAGATTATATTAA
>JBLFXU010000331.1:0-3424 GCA_047609575.1 Bacteroidia bacterium
CAAACAGTTGGTCTACACGGTATTGGTCGTGTTTATTGAGAGCATTAAATTCCTGCTGCAACACCTGGCGGCAGTGCACGCGATAGTTAGTGACTTTGGTGCCCTTAAAAGTGAAGGTCTTACCAATGTAGTCAAAGCGTTGTTGGTTGTTGCGAAACGCCACGGCATTCTGGTGGAGATAGGGCAGGTAGTCCCTCGCGATGCGCTCTAGAAGAGGGGCCCAGTGCTCACTCTGTGGCCAAACCCAGTGTTGCTCCGCTGGCAGCTTGTTTATTTTGGCATTCCACAGGCGTGCCATCCACTCGTAGGTATTCGGACCGCGCCTGCGCACCACTTCGCTAGACTCGGGGTCATTGCCGAAGTGACGGAACATCGGACCGAAGTAACCGAAATCTGCCGCCGACGGATGGCTCCCCAGCAAGTAGGGCTGATCAGCTAGCACAGGCTCTAGAAACGCTAGCTCCCGGAAGAGCATGTCACGCACATCACCTTCATTTTCGGGGGTCACGCCATCGTCCCACAACCATTCCTTTAACTGGCGGCGACCGAACAGGAAGCCTAGTGGTCTGCCTAGCCCTGGGTGCGCCATCTCTGATGCGATGCGCCAGCCCAGCGCCCAACGGGAGGCGCGGGGTTGCCAGCGCCACCACATGGCCGGACGCCACAACCACTCATCGCCATAGTCTTCGAGTAACAGGGCAACAAACCGCAGGGCGGGATCCTTCGGCAGTATCGGTGCCTGCCGGTAGCGCTGTTCGAACCATTGCAACATGGGTGTGGTATCAAATAGCCATTTGTCATCGGCTGTGTGCACGGCGGGCATTTTTTTGTAGCCGGTGTTTTCCGCCACAGCACGCATGTTTTTCATATTGGCATCAATTGTGCTGTGCGGAATTGCCTTGTAGCGCAGATAGGCTTCTAGTTTGCCGCTGAAGTAGGAGATGTCCGACTTGTACACTCGGTATGGCGCGTGAATATCATTCAGACGATGTGCTGCCTTTTCCAATGCCGGCATTAGCCGAGCCACAGTGCGTTGATTTTGAGGTCGTCCTTGTCGCCGGAGAACGGAATCTGCGCGACTATTTCGTAGGGAATGTTGGTGAAGTTCAGTGCTGCAAGGACTTTGCGAACGAGCGGAGAGCCTTGTACGCCATATATCTTGATCATTTTTATTCTCCTTGGTTTTACACGCATCACTGGCGGACGATTACTATTTTGAAGGTGCTCGCTGCACCCCATTTCTCGAAATCATCCAGCTATCAATCAGTGCGGTCAAGGCCAACAATATCAAAGCTAGCAGTAGCCTCGGGTCGCCCAGATACAGGTCGGTTTCCATTGGATAGGCAATGGTCTTATCCAGTGCTGCGAGTTTGAAGTCATGCGGGCCGAGTATTGCGGGGTTGCTGATGATCTCCATAAATGAACGCCGACTGCGGTAGCGCAACACGGCCGCGTCTGTCCACTCCTGTCCATTCTCAATACCGGTAATATCGATCGCTGAGTACACAGCAGGTCCCATGAGGACGGGGTGGCAGGCGCGTTTGAGCAATGCTGGGATCATGTGTTCCATGTACAGGCCCAGGAGGGTATCAGCGTCGGCATTGGCCGGAGCGCCTTTCACAACGGGAGGATTGTCATTCATGTCGAGATTGTTGACCATCAAAAACTGGCGACCGCTGTCATTGCGCAGGAATTGGGCGTAGTAATCCACTCGTTCGGGGGCGATACCGTTGTTAGTCATCACCTCGATGAATTCATCAACTTCTTCATTGCTCAATGGGCCACCAAAGTCAGTGTACCAGAAGACGAAAACCGTATAGAGCAGAGCGGGAAGCAGCCAGAGTTTTGCGCGAGTAGACATGGGAATCTCTTGTTGCGGGTGCGACTCGCACCGGGTTAGCTAAGGCAATCAGCCGAAGTAGTACTCAAGGATGCCGCGCGTGGCGAACAGTTCCTGGACGTCGGCATTTTCGCCTGCCCCCAGTCGCTGCAGTTCGTGCTGTACATGCAGTCTCGCCAGGTTCAGGCGTTTCTGGGTGCGCGCCCGGGTGGTACCGAAGCCGTAGTCGAACGCGTAATATTTCTCACCGGCAAGGCCGGCGGCAATATTGGCTGGCGCCGACTGGTAGTAGCTGCCTTGCAGGTAGTCCAGCACGATCTGCAGGCTATCAGGTACCCGGTCGTTCGCAGGCCAGAGGGCGAGTTCACCCTGCCAGTCATTGAAAAAGCGTTCGGTATATTTATGCAGCATGTCACTGTGTTCCCCCAGCCAGCTTTTCGGCTCTGGGTCGCATATAAAGTGGGCCTTGCTGGCACCGGCCAGGGCGAAATCCGCCAGGCAGGGCCGCTCGCCCAGCAGGAAATCGTTGTCGGCAAAGTGCGCTGCCAGGGCGTCCAGCATGTTCCTGAAGTCACCTTGTACGGCAGCGGCTTGGTCTGGTCCTGCGCCATTAACCTCGCACACGCCTTTACCGAATCCTTCGTACATCATCGCTCCAATAGGGGCCAGCTGTTCCAGTTCCGCCTCTGAGAAAGGCTCATCGATGGAGCGGTCCAGCATCATATTGGCGCCGAACCGGGGGCCAACCCAGGCAACGTTGTCCGGGTAGCACCAACGGGAATGCACGCAGACGCGGCCCAGCCAGTGATTGAAGGCGTCTTCCAGAATGTAACAGCAGGCGCGTTGTAGCGGCGTTTCAGGTACGACCGCGCGCTCCCGGAAGCGCTCGCTAAGCATCGGGCCAATGGAGATAGTGTCGTGGATGAGCCATTTATCAGGCGTCATCAGCAGGGGGATAAAGTGGGTGCCGGCCTTTGCTTCCAGCTCAGCCTTGCGCTCTTCTGTCTTGAACAGGCAGCGCCACGGTATCTGCTGGCACCGCAGTTGGGCTTCCAGCTTGCGTGTAAAGAAACTCATCTCGCTGCCGATGAGTTGGTAGTCGGCTTGGTACATGGGGTATCTCCGTAAGCGGTGGCCGATCAATCTACTACAGTGACAGGTTTACATATTGACACAAAATATGTCAATATTTTTTGGTTGGTGTAAGCGAACTATGGCCCACTAAGTTCACGTGAGATAGGTGAGGAGTACATATGACGGCAAAGCAACAACTTTCACGTATATCCATGATCACAACTTAGGTCCAACACCCAAAATACCGCTCATCATAGGTTCCACTACAACCAGCGTGATCGCTGTCGCACCATCCCAGCCTTTTGTTTGAAGATGGCATCCTGTCGTCATTGATCATCTCGAAAACCCGCCCGCATTGTTTCCGTCGCAGATCTATTCCGGCCATTCACACCAAGCACCCGGATACTGGAAACTGCTCACCCAAATCACTTTTACCCAGTCTATAGCTAAATGTCGATAATCCAAATATCTTGCTGCTGTGATACTGTTCGTTCATAAAATGGCCAATGT
>JBLFXU010000332.1:0-3419 GCA_047609575.1 Bacteroidia bacterium
TACAAATTATTGGGCGACTACTGTGAAGTTCTGGCACCCGTAGCCGTGTGCGCGGGCAGGCCAAAGCAAACCGGTCGCATAGATTAGGGAAGATTCCAGATACAGAACTTGCGCAATCGGACTTATAGCTTGACGTAAGGATGAGGACTGCGTGCCGGGGGGTGGTGCCACCCGGCAGCGAAGCAATGCCTTAGCTATTGGCCAGAAAATCCAGGCAGGTGCGGTTGAACATGTCTTCGTGCTCTACCATTACCCAGTGCCCGCACTGCGTAACCAGCAGCAAACGCAGCTGCTTGATGTTCTTCGCCATGGCCATAATGCCGCCTTCGGGCATCATTTTTTCGTCCATGCCCCAAAATCCCAGCACCGGACAGTCGAGCTCATTGAGCCGATCAACCAACACGGGCACCTGCATGGTAGCCATAACATGACCATTCATAATTTGCATGATCTGCATCCGCTCTTCGACCAGCTCATCTGTGGCAAAAGACGGATCATGCATAAGCCCGGTGGCAAACAGATCTTTCATTACTTCAGGTGTTACGGCGTCGCCGGACCCGAACACCTGGAAGACCTTCTGCATGCCTGGCATTTGCTGGTATTCCGGTAACTCACTTAAGCCACCGGGCGCCATCAGGATCAATTTTTCAACCAGTGCCGGATACTCCAAAGCCAGACCCAGCGCGATGGCGCCGCCCAGCGAGTTACCCACCAGAGTGCACTTGCCTACGCCCGCAATATCCAGCGTCTGCTTGATACACTCCACGAAGAATGACAGAGGGTGATCCACATCGTCGGGCTTATCAGAAAATCCGTAGCCAATAAGGTCGGGAACAATGCAGCGGTACCCCGCGTCCACCAATCGAGGGTAATTTCCCTTAAAGTTGCTATGTCCACTGGCCCCCGGACCAGAGCCATGCAAAAAAACCACAACATCTCCCTGCCCTTCATCAAGATAGTGAATGCGATAACCATTGGCGCACTGTGCGTATTCGCCCTCTGGGAGGCGGCCGATCATTTTCATAGCTGCTGCTCCTGCTGCTGAGTCATGGAACTCAAAGGGCAAAGTCCGTGCTTTCTTCACCGAACAACACACCGCCCATATTTAAAGCAAAGGGGGTGGAGTTATTCGCGACGTGCGCCTGACTGGCAAGAATGTCCAGATGATAACCAAGTAACTCGCTACCTTCGCGAATACCGCCTGAACCCGAAGCCTTGAGCATTTTACTGGATAGTGCCAAACAGCGATCTGCTACTACTCCGGAATCATGTCGATAGCGCACACGATCTTCAATAGGTATAGGCTCCCCCGCTCTGCACTGGGCCATCATGGCATCAAAATTACGGAACATGGTTAGTTTCATTTCTTCGCTAGACGTTTTTACTTCAGTGGCAATAACGCGGGCGAAGGGATCATTCTTCATCTTGCTGGGCCCTACCTGGCGTGTCTTGGCCACCTCAATATAGGCATCCAATGCGCCGTCCAGTGCGCCCAGTGTGGCCGTACAAACAGCACGAACAAAAACCTGCATAAACGGCATGCGATACAACGGCGCATCATTGACTGCATTGCCAGGATTCTCGCACAGGAAGCCGTCGATTGACTTGTGCGTGCGGTGCTCGGGCACAAACGCTTTGTCGACCACTACGTCATGACTACCGGTACCTTGCAGTCCCACAACGTCCCAGTTATGGACGATGTCGTAGTCGCTGATGGGCACCAGGAAGGTACGGTAATTGGCCATATCGAAGGGCGCCTCGGGGGTCGGTACCACTGCCCCCACAAAGACCCATTTGCAGTGCTCACAACCACTGGAAAAACTCCAGCGACCGCTGAGTTCAAATCCGCCGTCAACGACCTTGACCTTGCCTACAGGCGCGTAGGAAGAAGATATCAGCACGGACGGGTCATCTGCCCAAACATCCTGCGCTGCCTGGTCATCGAATAAGGCCAGTTGCCAGTTATGCACGGCAATGACGCCCAGAATCCATGCGCTTGAGGGGCAATTACGTGCGACTTCCAGACCCACGGCGTAGAACACCTGGGGATCCATTGCATAGCCACCCCACTGTTCAGGCTGCAGTATCTTAAAAAAGCCCGCCTCTGCGAATTCCGCAACCGTTGTATCGGGAACACGTGCATCGGCCTTGGCCTGCACACTGCGCTGGCGCAGCGCTGGCCCCATTGCCCGGGCTGACTCCAGTAACTGCTGTGCGCGGGGGCTTTCCAATCCATATTCGTTCATTCAATCACCTGTTATTTTAACTCTCAGCGCTCATTGGTACGGCTTAGATCGATCATTTGGCCTCGCGGCAGCATCACACTGTAGGGCAGCACACGCCAGCACTGCATCCCGCATTTGGGTTATCACGCTCTCTCACTCACTCTACAACGGCATCGCCGTAGGTGGTTGGGTCACCGAAGAATACCCGGTGCGAGGGTGGCTCATTTCCCTCCAGGTCGGTCACGCCATACTCCTGTGCGAGTTCAGCCCCCACCCATACTTTGCCGCTTTTCTCCATATATTGTGGGTCATTGGCGAGTGCATCAATAACGCGACCGGTAAACTCAGGATTCTCCACCGTAGCAAGCAGCTCTGCGTATTTATCCGGCTCGGCGTCAAAAACCACCCTGGTCCTCTCGGTCAGCAGCAGCCCCATCCAGATAGACACAACCGCCACCTGGAACGGTTTGAAGTCATAGGCCATGTCATGGGACATTTTGTCGACAGCGGCTTTACCCGCGCCGTACGCAGGGCCGTGCATATAAATGCGCCCGCCAAAAGAAGAGGTATTAACAATCAGCCCGCCCTGGGCTTCGAGCAACAGCGGCGCGGCATACCAGGCCGCCACATAGTGGGAGCGCATCCCTACCTGCCAGATGTCGGTCATCGACAGGGGTTTTTCCCAGAAAGGCCCCGGCTGGGTTAGCTCATCGGGTAAGTACGTTGCATTGTTCACCAATATATCGAGTCGACCCTGCTCACGGCAAACTTGCTCAAACAACTGTTCTACCTGCTTGTCATCAGCATGATCGCAATAGACGGCAATACCCGTGCCCCCCGCATCGGTAACAGCCTGTGCCGTGGCTTGTACAGTGCCCGGCAAGGGGGCATCACCTTCATTGCGGGTGCGCCCTGTGACATAGACGGTGGCGCCGCTGCGTCCCAACTCCGTCGCGATACCGCGACCTGCACCACGGCTGGCACCAGTGACCACGACAACCCTATTCGATTCCAAACCCATCTTTGTTCGCTCCATACCGCCTATCTGTCGACGCTACATCGTAAATGGGTTAGCGTCATCAGCCAAGGGCATGCAGCTCTCGATAGTGGCTCAGATTGAGAATATTCCTGGGGCACGGAGCACGAGCGCTAGCCTGTCACCGGGGACCGCCAAAAAGCGTACATCCCTGTACA
>JBLFXU010000333.1:0-3416 GCA_047609575.1 Bacteroidia bacterium
TGTCAGACAGAATTACACGGGGATCTTCATTGCGAGGATTATCGCTGGTGACCACAACTTGATCGGAGCACGCACTGGCAACGCGTCCCATCACTTGGCGTTTAGCGCGATCACGATCACCGCCGCAACCAAACACGGTGATCAAATTTCCACTCACATGGGGTCGCAACGCCAACAACACTTGCTCCAACGCATCGGCCGTATGGGCATAATCTATAATCACCTGCAGCCCGCTATGGTTTGCGACCGTCTGCATACGACCGGGCACAGGTTGCAGGCTGGCCGCTGCGGCAACGACCTTAGCCAGGTCTTCCCCCGCGAGCACCAGCGCCGCAATGGCTGCAGTCACATTGGCAAGATTGAATGCCCCCGGCAACGGACTGACCAGTTGCTCGCGACCCCAGGGTGTAATCAGTTCGCCCCTCACACCAGCCTCATTAAAGGCTGCGCCCTCCACGCGCAGGTCGGCAGGCGCACCCATGGCGGAGTAGGTCAGCAGATTCACATGCTGGCCGACAGCATTGCGCACAGTCCCGGCAAAGGCGTCGTCAACATTCACTAGAGCATGACGCAGGCCGTCGCGATCAAAGAGGCCCAGTTTGGCGCGCCCGTAGGCAGCCATGCTTCCATGGTAATCAAGATGATCGTGCGACAGGTTGGTAAAGACGGCTGTTTCAAACTCCACACCGTTCACGCGACCCTGCACCAGCGCGTGGGAGGACACCTCCATTGCAACAGCAAATACACCCTTGGCAGACCACTGTGCAAGCTGCTGCTGCAGCGTTACCGCATTGGGCGTGGTGTTGACAGCATCAGTAACAGAATCGTCTAGCGCTGCGCCCAGTGTACCAATCACACCACAGGACTTACCCAGACCTCTGGCCAGCTGGGCGATCAAGCGGGTGGTGGTCGTTTTCCCGTTGGTACCGGTCACACCAACCATGCGCATATCGCGACTGGGGTAGCGGTAGAAGCGCGCAGCCAGAACGCCGGCATCTAGTCGCAGTTCCGGAATTTCTATCAACGGCACATGAATATCATCGACGAAACCGGCCACAGGTGCCTCGGCCAAAACAGCCGAAGCACCGTTGGCCACCGCCTGCTCAATGAACTGGCGGCCATCATGCACGTCTCCTGGCATGGCGAGAAAAACATCCCCTGGTTTCACCGCGCGGCTATCAAGCTGCATCCCACTGATCAATGTATTGGCGTAGCGCTGCGCACCCTGCCCAACGAGTTCAAGCAGCGGCATGGGCGCAACATTAGTCTGCTCACCCGCTAACATTACGCGGCACCTCCGGGCTTTGCCGGCGGTGCCGTCGCCAGACTACTGGGCGGAATATTCAACACACGCAGCGCGCCGCGCGCGATCTCCGAGAAAACTGGAGCCGCAGCTGAACCCCCGCCGTAGACCTCCCCTTTTGGCTCATTGATAACCACAACGCTGACAATCCGAGGGTCGTCGACCGGCGCAATCCCTGCGAACAGCGCGACATACTTGTCTTTTTGGTAGCCGCCCGGACCCACTTTATGCACCGTGCCGGTCTTGCCACCCACCTGATAGCCAGGCACCTGCGCCTTGGTCGCTGTACCTTCTTCTGCGGTCACAGCATGCAGTACCTCAAGTACCTCGGCCGCCGTCTCACTGGATATCACCCTGTTGCCTGCGGGTACCTTCCCCTCCAAAGCCAGCATCGATATGGGCAACTGTATGCCGCCATTGGCAAAGACGCTGTAGGCGCTTGCCAGCTGCAAGGGAGAAGCTGTGATGCCGTAACCAAATGCCAAAGAGATCTGCTCACTGACATGCCAGCGATTGCGACTGGGTAATCTTCCGGCACTCTCTCCAGGGAAACCCGTGCCCGGAGGTGAGCCGATACCGAAGCGACTAAAAACGTCGCGAATAGACTCGTGACCCAGGTCCATGGCGAGCCGAGTGACTCCGACCTGACTGGACTTTTGCAGCACCCGGGTAAGACTGATTTGCTTATAGTTCTTCGGGTCTTTGTAGACCTTGCCGGAAACACTGACCCAACCCGGCGCAGTATCGATGATTGTGTCAGTGGTGTAGCGACCGCTTTCCAGTGCCGCGACCAACGTCAGGGCCTTCATGGTAGAACCCGGCTCGTAAACATCGGTGGCTGCCCTGTTGCGACGCCGGCCCGCATCACTGCCTTTGTCGCCGTTAGGGTTGTAGTCGGGGTAATTCACCATAGCGAGTATTTCGCCGGTGCGGCTATCCAGTGTTACCACTGAACCGGAGGCAGCGCCCAGTTTCGTCACAGCACGCTTCAATTCCATGTGTTGCTGGTACTGCAAACGCAGATCAATACTCAAGGTCAGGTCATTGCCTGGCTTTGCTTCATCGACCACGCCAATATCACGAACCTTGTCACCACGACGATCTTTAATGTACGTCTTGCGCCCAGGCACCCCGCGCAGCCAGTTATCGTAGGCAAGCTCAACGCCCTCGATCCCGCGGCCATCCATATTGGTGAATCCGACCAACTGAGCCGCGACATGACCAGCAGGGTAATAGCGTTTGTATTCGCGCTCACTGTGCACGCCACCAATTTCCAGATCCAGCACTCGCCGCGCTGAAACCGGCTTCCAGTGCCGCTTCAGGTACATGAACTGCTTATCGCCATATCTCGCCAGGCGCTCCTGAAGTTCCGACAGAGGCATATCAAGTGCCTCCGCCAGCTTCGGAAGCTCTTGGGAATACTTCAATACCTGTGGGTTTGCATACAGCGACACGACCGGCGTACTGACCGCCAGCGGCTCACCTCGGCGATCGGAAATTACACCGCGATAGGCTGGAATCTCCGCCGTGCGCACTGCGCGCATATCGCCCTGGTCCTTGAGAAACTCCCGCCCGCGCTCACGATCGAGGATCTGCAGGGACAGCATCTGCCAGACCAACAAGCCAAGCAGCGAACACAACGCGGCAGCCACCACATAGAAGCGCCAGCGCGGCAATGTGTGCACGGATTTCTTACTCATTGCGTCACCACCCTGAATTCTGTCAGCTGTGGCGGTGCCATATTCAACTCATCCCGAGCGACATTTTCTACACGGTGGTGGGAGGCCCAGGTGCTCTGCTCCAGGAGCAGCCGGCCGTAGTCTTCCTTCAAGTGCCACTGGTGAAACTCAAGCTTCTGCAATTCCGCATAAAACGCACGGCAAGTGTGGGTGGCATGAATAACGGTGAAGGCCGACAACAGAATAAGCACGAGAACGCCGCCATTGGCCATCAGCAAGCCACGGCCGGCACTGGATGCCGTTCGCTCTTTTGCTGCACTGACCACCGCCCCCTGCGCCACGCTGTCGCCCCTATGCCGTCTTCTGTGCAACGCGCATCACTGCGCTGCGAGATCGGGTATTACCCGCCACTTCTTCTGCCGTTGCCTTGACCG
>JBLFXU010000334.1:0-3163 GCA_047609575.1 Bacteroidia bacterium
TTCCAGCGGTGTCTCCCCTGGATTGGTAGCGACCGTCAGAATGCAATGGTCGTTGACGACTTCGAATTCAAGGTGCAGGTCCGAAGCGAGCAAGTGGTAGTACTTCAGCAGTAGATCCATTACCTGTGACATATCCTGGCAGGTCATGAACGCCTGGCCCAGTAATGCGTGGGCGCTCAAATTCAGGCGCAGGCCCAGTTGCAGCCCAAGTGAGGGATCGCCGGTTAAAGCAACGGCATTGCTGACCAATTGCCGGAAGTCGGTGTCATGGATACGTGCACCGATGGTATCAATGCCGGTTTCTGCCAGGCTGGTACCTGCCAGCAGAGCCTCACGTTCGCAACCTCGACTCTCCACCATGTCGATTAGGATCAAAATGTACTGCGCTGGGGTGGTGGGCGTTGGCATGCGCCTATTTGGCCACAAATGACCTCATTTTGACAGGACTTTACCTTGCCGCAGTTGCGGCCCTATTTCATAGTGCTTGCTGGTCAAAATGATGGAGCTTTAACAATGAAAGTGGAATGGCAAGAAGAGACACCGCGCAAGATTCAAACCTTCGCTGGTGCCGATTACCCCCGGGAAAATCCCGACATGGAAGATGTGCTGACAGATTCGGACGTTGATCACATCGCGGAAATTTTCCAAACCCCATTGACCGGTTCCTACAACTGGGATTATAAAATTCAGGACGACCGCATTAAGAAGCTCTACGACCTGGGTAAGCAGCTCAACTGGGATCCGGAGATGGATATCGACTGGGATCGTCCCTGGCCCGAAGAGACTCGTTCTCCGGAAATGATGAACCTGCACGATTACGAGCCTTACCTGGCCATGGACGACAAGACCAAGGACGAGTTCTGGTTACATATGAACGCCTGGAGCCTGTCGCAGTTTCTGCACGGTGAGCAGGGTGCTTTGTTGGTAGCCTCCCAGCTGTGTTCTTGCGCCCCGACACTGAATGCCAAACTCTACGCGGGTTCACAGACGTTTGACGAAGCGCGCCACGTTGAGGTGTTCAATAAGTATCTGCAGAAGCGGATCGGGATGATGTACCCGATCAACACACACCTGAAGAGCATCATCGACAAAATCCTCACCGATGCGCGCTGGGATATGAAGTTCATCGGGATGCAGATCGTGATCGAGGGCCTGGCCCTGTCTGCCTTTGCTACTACGCGTGAAACGACGCCAGACCCTGTTCTTAAAGATGTGGTGTACCTGGTAACGCGCGATGAAGCACGGCACGTGACGTTCGGCGTCAATTATTTGGAAGACTTTGTTAAAACGTTGACTGATGAAGAGCGCGAGGAGCGCGCCCAGTTCGCTTACGAGGCCTGCGCGATTAGCCGCGAGCGCCTGGTGGCGACCGATGTGTTCCGCCACTTTGGTTGGGATGTAGAAGAGGCGCGTCAGAAGGTGATGGAAGGGTTTGTTATGTCTACCTTCCGCAATCTGCTTTTCCAGCGCGTGATTCCGAACCTCAACCGGATCGGCTTGTTGACGGATAAGATACGGCCGAAGTTCGAGGAGTTGGGCATTCTTGAGTTTGAGAATATGGCCACTGATGGCGATATTGACTGGTCAGCTATGGAGCGGCCCCTTGATACTGAGGAAGCGCAATCCTACGAGCAGGACATGCTGGGAGAGTTTGCCAAGAAGTTTGAGGAGGCACAGTCAAGTAGCGCTGCTTAGGCTACTTTCTCCAGAGACAGAAAAGCCGGCTAGCAGCCGGCTTTTTTGCATTCGAACAATACGCGTTGTTAAGCAGATAGCGCCTTAACTTGTGCGTTTAGCCGACTCTTGTGTCTAGCGGCCTTATTCTTGTGGATGATGCCCTTGTCTGCCATGCGGTCAATAACCGGTATAGCATTGCCATAGGCGGCCTTGGCGGCCTCTGCATCACCGCTGCCAACAGCAGCGTCTACTTTCTTGATAACGGTGCGCACGAGAGAGCGCAAGCTTGCGTTGTGGGTGCGGCGCTTGACTGCTTGGCGGGCGCGTTTCTTTGCTTGTGGGGAGTTCGCCACGATTTGTTGCCTCGGAGGTGAAAATCAGGAGGCGCGATTATTCACATTGGGTATGCCCTTGTCAACCACGAGCCTGCTGGTGACGCGATTGTTCACTGAGGTATACTAACGCCTATTAGTTATTCGAGAGCCCATTTATCCAATGGAAACCCCGGCAGCAAACGCAGAGCAGCCTCTGAGCACCTACTACCGCATTCTGGATGCTGCTGAAGACTTGTTCGCGGAAAAGGGCTATAGCGCAACCTCCCTGGGTGACGTGGCGGACCGGGTGGGTATTCGCTCGCCCAGCCTGTATAACCATTTTAAGAACAAGGAGGCTCTCTATCAGGCCGTGCTGGAGCGCCTGCTGGAGGATTTTTCCGGCCCGCTGGTTGAGCTGGAAGGTGGCCCGGTAACTCAGGAGCGGGTGTTATTTTGGCTGGAAACTATCGTGCGTCAGCATCATTACAATCCGAATCTTGCACGATTGTTGCAGCATGCCGCTCTGTCGGGTGGCCCGCATACCAACGAATTGATCGATCGTCTGTTCCGTCCAATGTTTCAACCTGCGGCTGACCTTGAAGGTAGTAACCTCAACCTCTTGCAGGGGACTGGATTGCAGCCTTGGGCGGTGATGGCGTTCAATAATCTGGTGATGTCCTATGTCACCATGGCGCCCATGTACCGGGATTTGCTCGGCCAGGACCCTTTCAGCGATGAGGCCCTGGAAAACCAGCTCAATCTCATCAAGACACTGCTCAAGGCAGTGTTTGAGTACAAGGGAGACTGATAGTCCCACTCCGTACACCGTGGTAACCGGCTTGAACCCACTATGCTAATTACAGATTCCGTACACATTTGGCGTGAGCCAGATGGCGATTTCCATATCGAGTGGCAGGCCAGTCACCCGGATACGACCGTCACTGTTGAGCCGGTCTCGGTGACGGGTGCCGTGCAGGCCCACTACAGCGAAGATGCGCCGCGCGCGCGGCTGTCAGGTTTGCCGCATGATGAGCGACATTTTTTTCGCGTGCGTGATCAACACGGCACCGAACTGCTGGCATCAGAGCGCAAGCTGCCTTTGCAGGGTTCGCCCAATTTTCGCGATTTTGGCGGTTACCGAACCGAAGATGGCGGTCGCGTAAAGTGGGGTA
>JBLFXU010000335.1:0-3131 GCA_047609575.1 Bacteroidia bacterium
GTTCGAGTTGCACGAAGAGGTCTGCTTCAGCCCCGAAGATATCGCGGAACTTCCGGCGGTGGCCGGGTCTGAGGAAGCTGTCAGGGAAAAGGTCATTGAGGCGCACAAAATACTGATGGGCATCAGTGATGAAAATCATGAGCGCTTCAAGGATTTACTCAGCGCTTTGGAGCGTGGCTAGTTCAGCCTGCCGCTTCCACTTTACTGCGTATGTAGTCTTTGTGCGGTACGTAGGTTAGCTCCGCCACCTGACGAATCAAATGCTCCTCGTACTTGTCCAGATCGCCATCGGCATACGCCACATCCCACATAGCACCGACCAACTGTAGCTTCTGTTCGGCACAATAGTGGTCGTTGATTATGCGGGTGAATTCGTACAACGAAGTGGCTTCGTCCACACGTTCCTGTGCGTCGGCGATAAGGCGCTTTATTTCTTCGGTAGGGAGCTGCAAAGAGCCCGTTAGTAGCGCTTCCATTTCGGCTTCTTCGTCCGCGCCCTGGGTAAAATCTGCCCTGGCCGTTTCAATCAGTAGCGCCGCCGCAGCCAATCGTACTCGGTGTTGTCGGGAATCTTCGCTTTCCCGCTCAGGGTGTTCAAACAGGGATTTCAGTGTGTTTATCATCGTGAGCTAATTAACTCCTCGAGTTTTTGCTGGTCTGCCACAAAGCCGCGAATACCTTCAGCGAGCTTTTCTGTGGCCATGGCGTCTGCGTTAAGGTCAAGACGAAAATCCACCTCTGTCGGCGCGAGTCGCGGCTCACTGGTATTCGCGGTGGCTGCATCCAGCTGCCGGGTGAGTGCACCCTGATCTGCTGCCAATTCTTCCAGTAGATTGGGGCTGACGGTCAGTCGGTCACAGCCCGCTAGAGCCTCTATCTCTCCAGTGTTGCGAAAGCTGGCCCCCATAACAACGGTGCTGTAATCGTGCTGCTTGTAGTAATTGTAAATGCGCGCAACCGATTGTACACCCGGATCATCGGCGCCGCTGTTTACCACAATATCAGTATTGGCTTTGTGCCAGTCCAGTATGCGGCCAACAAAGGGTGAAATGAGGAATACGCCGGCGTCGGCACAAGCCGCTGCCTGTGCAAAGCCGAACAGGAGGGTAAGGTTGCAGTTGATACCTTCAGCTTCGAGTTCCCGGGCGGCCTGAATGCCTTCCCAGGTCGAGGCAATCTTAATCAGAATGCGTGCCCGGTCGATGCCATCGTCCTCATAGAGGCCTATCAGCTTTCTGGCGCGCACAATGGTGGCTGGTTTATCAAAGGACAACCGCGCATCAACTTCAGTAGAGACTCTGCCGGGCACAATCTGCAGGATTTCACGTCCAACATCCACGGCAAAACGATCACAGCAGTTCGCCAGACGGTCAGTATTGGAGCCGCCCCTGGCGTCCGCCCAGGCCAGTGCATTGTCTAGCAGGCTGGCGTAATGGGGCAGGGCAGCAGCTTTTAACAGTAGCGAGGGGTTAGTGGTGGCGTCGAGTGGCTCGAAGCGGCGGATGGCCTCGATATCGCCTGTATCGGCGACCACATCGGTCATTGTACGGAGCTGATCAAGTTTGCTGGGCATGGTGGCAGTTTACACGATACTCAGGCGCTAGGCATCGTTCTGGTGCCACGAACCTGGTCAAATGCTTGTTCGAGAACGTCAACGCCGGCTCCGGCCTTATAGGCATTTTCGCTGAGGTGTCGGCGAAATTTCCGGGCACCGGGTACACCTTGATAGAGCCCTAGAATATGCCGGGTTATGTGGTTGAGCGACACGCCATCTCCCAGTTTTTGCTCTACATAGGGCAGTAGTGCTTCAATCACGCCATCGCGACTGCTCGCTGGATCGGCCCCCTCCAGCAGTGTGCTGTCCAGGCGCGCCAACATCCAGGGGTTCTGGTAGGCCTCGCGGCCTATCATCACCCCATCGAGTTTCTGCAGGTGAGCGGCGGACTCATCAAGCTCGGTGATGCCACCGTTGACGATGATTTGCAGAGCCGGAAAATCAGTCTTTAGCCGGTAGACCCAGGGATAGTTTAATGGCGGTATTTCGCGGTTCTGTTTCGGCGACAAGCCCTGTAGCCAGGCTTTGCGCGCGTGCACGATAAACACTTTGCAGCCGGCCTCAGCGATGGGCTCAATAAAGCGGACCAGTTCTTCATAGGATTCCATGTGGTCGATACCAATGCGGTGTTTAACCGTCACAGGCAAATCACTGGCGTCGCACATAGCTCTGACACAGTCTGCTACCAGCGCTGGCTTTGCCATCAGCGCAGCGCCAAATGCGCCAGATTGAACGCGATCTGATGGGCAGCCGCAGTTAAGGTTGACCTCGTTGTAGCCCCATTCCTGCGCCCATGCGGCGCAACGGGCCAAATCGGTTGGATCGCAGCCGCCCAGCTGCAAGGCAACCGGATGTTCCTCTTTGTTAAAATGTAAAAAACGCTCACGGTCGCCGTGGATCAGGGCTCCGGTGGTCACCATTTCTGTATACAACAGAGCACGCCGGGTCAGCAGACGCCAGAAGAAGCGGCAGTGCCGGTCAGACCAGTCCATCATGGGAGCTATGGAAAAACGCCTATCAATCTCTGACATGGAAGACAACTTCTGCGAGGGAAACTAGTTGGATGTGCGGCTATTATACCGCTTTGCAGCTGCCTGCGGGCTTGCCAAAAAATCGACTGGCAGGCGTATTGAGTGCGCGGGTTTTACTGGTCGGGGCAGTTTACGATGCCCGGGCGAAGCAGCCTAATCCGTATAGCCTGTTGGCGAATTGGGAAATTAGACGGTCCGCCGTGGCCAGAAGCGGACGCCGGGGAAAACTTGCCTTATGGATACGACTGATTATCGCTTTGAACCCACTTGGGACATTCGTGCCATTTTGCCTCGCAGAACAACGAAACTCACAACCAAAACGACAAGGAAGCAACCCGATGGTGAAACTATTTGTCCTAGTCGGGCTATTCGTATCTGTTAGTGCCAATGCAACTTTGTTTGGACGTGTTGCGTCGACAGGTTGCAATCACAACAAACAGCAGACCCTAATCAGGCGCTCTTTTCAGCGCGCGCTCAACTGGGCCTGGTACGTTTCTCGCCAACGGATAAAACCCCATACCGACAGCATGCTGTACACCCCAATG
>JBLFXU010000336.1:0-3092 GCA_047609575.1 Bacteroidia bacterium
GTGGAATTTTGCGCAACAACCGGCAGCTTTACCGGGGAGGACCGAGAGGTCGCATTGGCTGCCCTGACCAGCATAGACCCTGAATTCTCACCGCCACCAGCAGCTATTGATGTTCACTCGCCCTGATTATTTCGGGCGCTCTATCGCTGTGATCCTGCTGCAGCGTTGCTCCGTACACCCAATAGTGATCTACTCTATTCAATGCATGGGCTGCGCGCTAACGCGGGCCCCAGATTCAGGTGAACTTCTATGAACCAGGCAGTGGAAAAACCTTTTTACCTCAAAGACAATTTTGGCCCTGTTGCCCAGGAGACCTCGGCAGACCACCCCGAGGTGCGCGGTACGATTCCCGCGGCTTTGAATGGACGCTTGTTGCGCAATGGCCCGAACCCCCAGACAGGCTGGTCCGATCACTGGTTCTTTGGCAATGGCATGGTGCATGGTGTTGAATTCGAAAACGGCAAGGCCAACTGGTACCGCAATCGCTATGTAAAAACGACGCTGTTGGCTGATCCTGAGGCGGATTCCGTGGAGGCGTTGATGGAGCTGGACAAATCTGCCGCTAATACTCACGTGGTGGCCCATGCCGGAAAAATCCTGGCACTTGAGGAAGCGCACCTGCCCTGGGAGATATCCCCGGAGCTCGACACCGTAGGCCTCTGTGATTTTGACGGCAAGTTAGCGTTGCCTATGACGGCGCACCCCAAAATTTGCCCGACTACCGGCGAGATGTTGTTTTTTGGCTATGGCCTTTTCCCCCCATTTCTCACCTATCATCGGGTGAATGCCGCTGGCGAGTTGATCCAGAGCGAAGAGATCACGGTCCCTAAAGGCACCATGATGCATGACTTCAATATCACTGAAAATTATGTGATCTGGATGGACCTGCCAGCCGTTTGGGATATCGAGAGCGCCACAGGCGGCGGCCTGCCGATTAACTGGGATCTATCCTATGGTGCACGTCTGGGTGTTATGCCACGTACTGGCAGCGACAGTGACGTGGTCTGGTATGACATTGATCCTTGTTACGTCTTCCACCCCTTGAACGCCTATGAAGAGGGCGACAACATTGTGCTGGATGTCTGTCGCAAGGTGAGCGTGATGCAGGATGACGTGGAAGCGCCGGCTCACTTAACGCGCTGGGTGATCGACCGTAATGCCGGCACCGTCAGCGAGACGCAGATCGATGATCGCTCAATAGAGTTCCCCCGCATCTGCCCTTCCGTGGTCGGTTTAAAGTACCGCTACGGGTATGCCGCGGGTCTGGCGGAATCGGCTCCCTACGGTGAGCGTTACATTAAATATGATATGAGCGACTTTAGTTCCAAAACTGTGGAGCTTGGCGAAGGGCGTGAGGGCAGTGAAGCGGTATTTGTCAAAAATCCGGATGGTAACAGCGAAGACGATGGTTGGCTGATGGCGTATGTGTATGACAACGCCACTGATTCCAGTGAAATTTTGATTCTCGATGCTCTGACGATGTCCTCTGAACCCGTTGCACGTGTGCTCTTGCCTGCGCGCGTACCCATGGGCTTTCATGGTAGTTGGGTGCCTTTTTAGGACAACCAACTGAGTCAGCAGTTAAGTCAACTGGGTCAAGTACGGCACTTACATCAACAGCAGCACTGACAACAACTGGAGCGGTGCCCACCCTGGCAAGCAGGGTTGAATCTGCTTCAGTCGTATCGATAAACGTGTACGGAGTTGTCCAGGTCGGCCAAATCTGCACCCGCCACCAGCTCCGCATATTCTGAAAGCTGCGCTGGTTCTGCAGCCTCATCAATAATAATATCCCAGGCAATTGCTGCGCCATCTGTAGGGTCTGTGCGCTTAACTCTTGCTTTTGCATTCACGGCCTGTGCCATCGCATCAAAGCCAGGTGTGTCCGGGTGATGTGTCAGTAGGCTGACCAGACCTCTGGGTGAGGGTTCGTGCAGGGCATCGCAGTCCATCAGTTGCACTCGGCCGTGCGATTCGTCTAACTGTTGCAACTCAAGCTGTAGGTATTGCGGCGGTAGGAAGGGGTTCAGCTGAATTATTTTCAACACAGCTCCCATATCTGTTTCTTCAATTCCAAACGTGTGGCGCAGCCGCTGCACGGTAATGGGTGCCATTGCGCGCCACTGTTCTTGCAATAGCGGCAGCATCACATCTTCACCCCAGCGTTCGCCGATAGAGGTGTAGCAGGCGCGATTTAGCAGCTGCACATCCAGCGAAAATTCCCGACATTGCCTGGCCAGAACGTTGTGCGCCAGATCTTCAAGTTTAAAGTCGCGCTGAAAATCTCCAGCATAGTCTGCCATGCCTTCATCGTCTGCAACCAGGTCGGGAAACAGGAACTTCGCGGCTAAACTCTCCTGTACCAGAGGCAGTATCGGGTTGTCTTCAACCAGGCCAATCTCGTGGTCTATCGCAACGCGCCAGCGGCATGGGCCACCCGGAGGAACATCGCCATGGGGCGGTCTGAAAATAGGACGGCAACGCATGCGAGAGTTCACTGCCATGACCGTGGCATCAAAGGTCGGGTCTTCCATGTGATGGCATATCTGCGTTTCCATAGCAGGATCAGCACGGGTCATCCGGCGGACGTGGTTGTAAGGCCCACAGGTGGTTGTCCAGAAAAAACCTTCTTCGGGTGAAATCAGTTCATAGTGAAATGCGAGAAAATTGTGTGGCGCGCCGATATCCAGTTGTAGTCCTTTTAGAGCAGTGCCCACGTCATCGCCTGACATTTTGAGCAGTTCGCGATTGCGATGGTTGTAGATAGGGCTGGAGGCCATCCACTCATCGCAGGCCACGTCAGTTTGCGCTTTGCTGCCGTACTGCAAGGTTACCTGAAGTAGCGCGCCGCGATCATGTATGTGATTGGCTAGCATAACCTCCCGGCCATAAGCGGCCAGCAGGCTGTGTTCGAAGTCGTCGAGGCTGAGTTGGGGCTCAAAGGCACCACGGTAGTGCGTTAGTCTGGCTGGCATCAAAATCTCTTGTTTAGCTTTTTCTATATTGGTTTAGTTGAATAGAAATTTCTGGGGGTCGAAGTGGCGCATGACACGGCGGTACTCGCCGACACTGCCGGGCCAGTTGTTCGTTAT
>JBLFXU010000337.1:0-3079 GCA_047609575.1 Bacteroidia bacterium
TTATACCTTTTGGCGTCCGGTTTTATTGAACCACGGCATTACGCTAGGGGGTCGCCGTCATCTTCATCATCATCCTCGATCTCGTTGCCACCAGCTTTAACTCGGCTCGCGGGGGTGCACTGAAATTCCAGCAGCATCTGCCGCTGTTGGATAAATGCTTGGTTTGCTATTTTGACGTATGGGTTGATAACTTGAATCCCCGCGCGTCCTTGGATAACCGAGCCCATAACTTCTAATTGCCCGAGCGCGTCCTGCCATTGCGCATCTTGATGTAGGCTCCCTTATCGCTCCCGGGCTTTGTTGTGATCGTGGTCTCTCTGCACGGTTGCAATGTACCCTTCACCAGTTTCAGTTTGTTGGGTATGTTCTTTCTTCCTAGCATAACGTTCTCCTAAGATTGGGGCCTAACTGTTTTCAGGGCAAATTGTAGTGAGGTCTAGAATTCACCCGAACATCGGGCGCAAATGCTGCGTGAAATGTTACGCGGCCAGAAAGCCGTCCCCAATATGTCCCCAAGCGTTTCAGGGCAAAATGAGCTCAATGACAAAATCTATATAAACCAGTAGTTTAATGGTCCGCCCTTCAAGATTCGAACTTGAGACCTTCCCCTTAGGAGGGGGACGCTCTATCCAGCTGAGCTAAGGGCGGTTTGTATTAAACCTTTAATTTATCTAATAAATATTAGCCTACAACACATATCCAGTTTGTGCCAAAAATGCTGTGGGACATATGTGGGATAATTTGACGTTCTTTTGTCATTTCCCGCAGCATCAGTGCGCGCTTTTCCGGGGGCGCTGCGTTTAGCTCTGGGTCGTCTTCGCTGTAATCGATAGGGCCGGTGCGGAAATCTATCATCGTTGACTCTGCCGTGGATACTATCTTTCCTATATTTTGCATTTTTTACGCTTTTTGACGATTTCTTGCGATTGAAATTAGGCGCTTAGGTATTAGCCGACACCGGCTCTGTGCGCTGCACGATAGCTGCAGGAGTCTGGCTAGCTGCTGGATTCTGCTTCGAACAGAATATGCAGAGGGTATTTTTGCGCAGACCGGAATTTGGGCTGCCCTTGACGAGCTGGCGGGGGTGAGCCAATCGCTGGGATACAACTCACATGAGGGTGAATGGTATAATGAAGATGAAATTATTGAACATGTGGGATTGATCGCTGACGATCAACAGCGAGAGCTGGAATTGAAGGAAGCCGAATGAGAAGAATCTTGTCTGTGTCTGTGCTGTTAGCAGTATTGACTGCGTGTTCGCCCTTTGACGATATGCAGCCTGACGAATACGCACTTGCCAACGCTGACTATGGTGAAAAACCTGATCAGTTGTTAATCAGGGAAACAGCTCAGCGATACCTGCAAGTGCATGATCTGGCCTCAGATGTTGAGTGGCAGCCTATGGACAGCGTAAGAGGGTCTTACTTTGTCAGAACCAGTGCTTTTCATTACGGCTATCTTTTAACGGGCCTAGATGCCGATGGCACTGAATACACATTTGTGTTTAAAAACGGTCTAATCACCGTGGTAACAGCCAATGGGCTGCGGATTTTCTAAGTTTGGTATTTGACTAAAGAGCGTCTGAAGTCACTACTTTATCAAATGGTATTCCGAATAGTCGGGATTGCGCATCGATTTCAGGTAGTGCAGGGGGGGCCACGGGTAGAGGTTAGGCACGCCGCTTTTATCAAAATACCAGCTCGTACACCCTCCGGTCGCCCAGGTAGTGTTTTTGATTGCTTCTCCCATGGCCGCGTTGTAGTTATCGTAGGCGGACTGCTTTGCGGCGATCGCAGCGAGCCCATCTGCTTTCATGTGGTCCAGCATGCTCACGATGTAATCAACCTGATGCTCGGAGATGGCAATCAGTGATAAGTTGCCTACGGGTCCAGTGGGGCCTTCTACCATCCAAAAGTTTGGGAAGCCTGGCAGCGCGACGGCACGGTGTGCTCGCGGAGCACCGTCCCATTGGGTCTCCAGATCGACACCGTTCTCGCCTGTAACACGCGCCGGCAGAACAAATGCAGCGGCATTGAATCCCGTCGCCAGGATTAATGCATCGAGCTCATGCAATACTCCGTCCACGGTTCGGATGCCTTGCGCTTCTATCTGTGCAATACCGTCTGTAATAAGGTGTGCGTTAGAGCGACTTATTGCAGGGTAGAACTCAGAGCAAAAAATCAGGCGCTTACACGTTGCATCGTAATCTGGGGTTAGCTTGGCTCGTAGCACTGGGTCAGGCACATTGTCGGCAAGGTTCTTCAGGCAGGTTTTGTTAATGAGACGTTGCATGAACTTATTGCCAACAGTGGCCGCGCTGAATGTGTGGACCATAAGCCGGCAGTAATAGTGATAAGTCAGTCTTTGCAGAGAAGGAAACGCAGAGATTAACCGATTCCAACCTGTTGAATACTCGATCTGCGGCAGCGGCGACAGCCAGTGGGCGGTGCGCTGGAATACGTGCATTTCGCTGACCTGTTCAGTGATGGCACCGACGATTTGGCAGGCTGTAGAGCCAGTGCCGATGATGCCAACGCGTTGACCTTTTAATTCTGTGGAATGATCCCAGCGTGCGGTGTGAAAACAGGCACCCTGAAAAGTGTCGAGTCCCTTAATGTCGGGATATTGGGGCTGATGCAAAATACCCGTTGCAGAGATGACCACATCGAATATCTCCTGCTTGCCATGAGAGGTTACTAAACGCCAGCAGGGCGCTTCGTAGGTCAGTTCGGCCACAACCGTATTGAATGTCACTTTTTGTGTGACGCCAAAATCCTCTGCCACCTGTTCCATATAAGCTTGAATGTCTGCACCGTAAGAGTAGCGGTGCGGCCAGTCGCCCTTGAGTGCAAAGTAGAAGCTGTACCACCGTGATGGTACATCGCAGGACAGCCCTGGGTAAGTATTTTCTCGCCATGTGCCGCCTACTCGATCGGTTTTTTCATATACGGTGACATCGGTATAGCCGGCTTTTTGTAGCTTCACCACCGCGGCAATGCCGGACATGCCTGCGCCAATGATTGCGATACGAGGTTGGCGCCCGGTCTGCGCCCACGGCATACTGTGTGTCGCTGCTTGA